>CAIZXK010000374.1 GCA_903936865.1 uncultured Bacteroidales bacterium
GGGACTATAACAGAAACTTTATTTCCGGAATTATCAACTATATATTGCAATGTTTGTGACATATTCTTTTTTTTACAAAAATACTACATATTTTGATTTGTAGTTTTATTTTTAAGCCATTAATTTCAGAACAAATGACCTAAGTCATAATCATTTGTTTTTATATAATTGATAATAAAGCAACAAGATTATATTTAAGATTTTTTTTTAGGATTTAGAAAAGATACTTATTTTTGTAAAAAAAAATATGCCACAAGCACGATTTCCATTTTTTCCAGAAGAAATCACATTAATAAACCAGCATATAGGATTCCAAAAAAAGGATGGAATAGTATGGTATTTTAATGGAATGATGCCTGTATTTCAGCATCCCGAAAAAGATTACCAAAGTTTTCATTTATTTACCAGTCAATTGGTTGTAAATGGTAATTGCAAACAATCAGAAATTGTTAAAGCCTTTAATGTAAGTGCTATAAGTGTTAAACGCTGGGTAAAAAAGTATAGGGAACAAGGCACAAAGGCATTTTTTTTAACCAAAAGAAAAGAGCCAACACAAAACTCACCCAAGAAGTAATATCAGAAATACAAAAGTTAAGTATTCAGGGATATAGCATATCAGAAATATGCCAGATGCTGGCAGTAAAAGAAAACAGCCTGAAAAAAGCACTAAAAAGAGGATTGTTTCTATTACTTAGCCCTGATTCGCCTACGGAATTAATTAATAATAAAAGTGATAGGAATATAGAAGATTCGTATACAACGATGGGCAAGGCATGTAGCAACACCTTAGAAAGGGTTTTGGCATTTAAAACCGGAGCTCATTGTCCTGTTAGATTTTCGACACAAGTAGACTTGCAAAATGCAGGAATATTACTTGCATTGCCCTCCCTATTGGCAAATGGATTGCTCACAAACACAGGTTGTTTTGAGAAGGAATCGGCTTATTATTCCTTAGAGAGTATATTTTTAAGTCTTTCATTTTTATCGTTGTTACGAATAAAAACACTTGCACAAAGCGTAAATGTTTCCTGCGGAGAATTGGGACGTGTAATAGGTCTTTGATAGAATACCGGAGGTAAAGACTTTACGTAAACGGATTGCCTATTTTTCTAACACTGGCAAAGTAAAACAATGGGCAATAGATTTAAGTCGTTTATGGTTAAATAGTAATGAAGAATTATCTGGAATATTATACATAGACGGGCACGTAAACATCTATTATGGGGAACAAACCAAAATGCCAAAACGTTTTGTAAGTCGTATGCGTTTGTGTATGAGCGGTAGCACCGATTATTATATAAACGACCGCTTAGGACAACCATTTTTTGTTGTCAGCAAAGAAATAAACGGTAGCATGATCGAAACCATAAAAAAAGAAATTATCCCTCATTTGAAATCGGATATTCCCAATCAACCCGATGAAAAAGAATTAGAAGCCAATCCGATGTTAAGTAAATTTATGATTGTAACCGACAGAGAATGTTATAGTCCCGAGTTTATAGCCGATTTATGGGATGAGAGAATATCCATGACAACGTATAAAAAAAATGTTAAAGACCAATGGGATGATGCTGAATTTGATGAATATGAAGAACTTGATGAATATGGAAACATTGTTAAAGTATGCTTAGCCGAAAGAGGTACGCTGCTTGAATACAACAAAAAAGAGATTGAAATTAATGTCGAAACAAAAAAAGAAACCCTAAAAAGCAAATCAAAACAATTGTGGGTTAGAGAAGTAAGAAAGAAATCCGAATCCGGTCATCAAACCGCTATTATAACAACCAATTATATGCTTAAAACAGTGTTAATAGGACTGTATATGTTTGCAAGATGGTCTCAGGAAAACTTTTTCAAATACATGATTGAAAACTTTGGATTAGATACACTTGTAAGCTATTTGAAAGAAAAAATAGATGATACTGCAATGCTTGTAAACCCACAATATCGAAACCTCGAAGCACAACAGCGAAAACTTGTATCCAAGCTCAATGTCATCAAATCTAAATTTGCTTCATTAATACTTGAAAATACAACAATTGATGATAAAAAGATGGATTATTACATAAAAAAGAAAACCGATTTAATGGAGCAAATCCAGCATCTTGTAAAAGAAATATCAGAGATAAAAGAATTAAAAAAAACGGTATCAAAGAAAATAATATATGCACAATTGCCCGAAAGTGAAAAGTTTACAAATGCAATAAATGAAAGAAAACATTTTCTTGATACAATAAAAATGATAGCATACAGAAGCGAAACTGCTATGGCAAATATCATAAAGACCAAAATGTCGAATCCAGATCACGCTAGAGTTCTATTAAGACAGATATACACTTCCGATGCAAATCTAAAACCGGATTACCAAACAAAACAGTTGGTAGTGGAATTACATCGCTTCAATACGAGGTATGAAGATAAAATAGTCGAATTTTTATGTGAGGAATTAAATAAGACTGAAACTGTTTTTTCGGGTACAGATTTGACCCTTTTTTATAAATTGGTATCAAATTAAAATCCTTTTAGGTCATTTGTTCTGAATTTA
>CAIZXK010000375.1 GCA_903936865.1 uncultured Bacteroidales bacterium
GGTGAGTATTGGTATATGAATCATTTAAATAACTTAAATAATATTATTCAATTCAAAGAAAAAATTAAAAAAAATGAATTTAAAAATGCAGTTAATTAAAAAATCAGAATTTGACAGAATTAATGAAATAAATATTCCTATATATTATAAACTTGGAATAATTGCTGATATGTGTAGGTTTAACACATTAATTGCAGTTAAAAAAGCAGGCTCAGGACATTTGGGTTCAAGTTTAAGTTCGATGGAAATAGTTGTATGGCTGTATTACAAAGAAATGAATACAATTAATATAGGTATAAACTCACAGGATAGAGATATTTATTTCTCATCAAAAGGACATGATGTTCCTGGTTTATATTCAGTATTACATTCGTTGGGAGTATTGAGTGATGATAAATTACTCAGTTTGAGAAGACTAAATGGTATTGACGGACATCCGGATGTTGGGGTTAATGGAATAGAAGCCAATACAGGATCTTTAGGAATGGGAATTTCAAAAGCAAAAGGTATGGCTTGGGCAAAGCAATACAAAAAACTTAAAGGTCATGTGTTTGTGATGACTGGTGATGGAGAATTTCAGGAAGGTCAGAATTTTGAAGCTTTGCAAACAGCAGTTCAGCAAAAAATTTATGGATTTACTGTAATAATGGATCATAATAAAGTGCAATCAGACAAGCCATTAGATCAAATTGTTTCTTTAGGTGATTTAAAAGCAAAAATAGAATCGTTTGGATGGGAAGTAATAAGGATTGACGGAAATGATTTAATAAGTATTGAAGCCGCATTTGAATACAGGAAAAAGAATTCTTATAAAAATATTTTTATAATTGCAGATACTATTAAAGGTAAAGGGGTTTCATTTATGGAACACCCCCAGGCATTGACTAATAACAAGGGTTTATATCCATGGCATGCAGGTGCACCCGATGATACTAATTTTGAAAAAGCAATAAACGAAATTAAAAACAGACTTCAGGAAAAATTATCAGGTTACAATATTGATAATCTAAATTATACAGAAATTGACAACTTACAGTTGGAAGTTGAAAAAAAGATACCTTTAAACTCTTTAGGCGAACCCATAAGTGAAGCAGCAATAAGCAATCATAAATCAGGTGTTACATCTGAATATATTGTAGAAGCTTACGGAAAAGCATTATTAAATGAAGGTAAAATACATCCTGAACTTATAGTATTAGATGCGGATTTATCATCGGATTGCAGACTAAGATACTTTGAAAAAGGAATTCCAAATCAATTTATTGAAAATGGAATTGCGGAACAAGATATGGTTTCTATGGCAGGAGGCATGGCAAAAATGGGATTGTTACCTGTAGTTAATTCATTTGCAAGTTTTTTAGCATCACGTGCAAATGAGCAAATATATAATAATGCAACAGAAAAAACAAAAATAATTTATGGATTTCACTATGCAGGTTTAATACCTGCCGGACCAGGCAAATCGCATCAGAGTATAAGAGATATCTCGCTAATAAGCTCATTGCCGAATATTGAAATTTTGCAACCTTGTAATCTATCTGAAACTGAAATGATAGTTGATTATTGTGTAAATAAATCATCTCAAAATTGTGTAATCAGAATGAATATAAGTCCCTCTCCTTCATCAATTAAATTACCAGATAACTACTCACTTGAATCAGGTAAAGGAATATCTTTAACAAAAGGAGAAGAAGCAATACTATTTGCATACGGACCAGTAATGCTCCATGAAGCTCTAAATGCTGCAATTATATTGAATAATAGCAAATTTGGCTTGGAAGTTATAAATATGCCCTGGTTAAACAGGGTTGATATTGATTGGTTACAACAAACTATCAGTAAGTATAACAGCATATACATACTCGACGATCATTCTACAACAGGTGGTTTAGGCGATTTTATAATTAGCAAATTAACTCAACATCAACTATTAGATAGTAAAAAAATTATCAAATTTGGTATAGAGGGTTATCCAGCATGTGGAACTCCATCAGAATCATTAAATTATCATTCCATTGATGCCAATTCTCTGGCAAAAAGAATATTAATAAACTTTTAATTATCAATTATGATTTTTTCAAACATTTCAGATATTTCAAACTATAATTTTTTAAATATTAGTTTCAGAAAAGCATTAAGATTTATAAAAAATAATGATTTTTCAAATTATGATAATGGCAGATATGAAATAGATGGCGATCGGATATTTGCAATTATTAATGAATATATACCTAAACTTTCAAATGAAATAATATGGGAAACTCATGAACTATATGCAGATATACACTATGTGTTTAATGGTGAAGAAAAGATTAACCTTTCAAACCTGATAGAAATGGAAAGTATAAGTGATTATATTCCTGAAAAAGATGCAATTTTTTATAAAGGTCATGGTCAATCTTTGATATTAAAGAATGGAGATTTTCTTATTATATTTCCAAAAGAAGTTCATGCAGCTGGGATTGCCTCAACAAACAGTGTAAATACAAAAAAAATAGTAATTAAAGTTAAACTTTTTAACGAAAAATAAAATGGCAAATATTGTAAACTTTAACTCAGAATACCCGATTATCGAAAAATCAGACGAATTATATTCAAGATCTATTGGATTGATACCTGCTAATACCCAAACCATGGCAAAGGGACCATCTCAATATGTAAACGGAATTGCACCCAAATACCTAAAAAGAGGAAAAGGATCGCATGTTTGGGATGTTGATGATAATGAATATTTAGATTATAATATGGCAATAGGGCCTATATCATTGGGCTACTGTTATCCAAAAACAGATTATGCAATTATAAATCAATTATTTAATGGGATTACATTTTCAATGATGCATCCATTAGAAGTAGAAGTTGCTGAATTAATAAGAGAAATTATTCCTAATGCGGAATCGGTCAGATTCAGCAAAAGCGGTGCTGATGTAACAAGTGCTGCGATCAGAGTTGCAAGAGCATATACCGGCAAAAACAAAATTTTATGCTGTGGTTATCATGGCTGGCACGATTGGTATGTAAGCACAATAGCACGCAA
The DNA here is from genome assembly GCA_903936865.1 of uncultured Bacteroidales bacterium. Classification (GTDB taxonomy): domain Bacteria; phylum Bacteroidota; class Bacteroidia; order Bacteroidales; family JACABE01; genus JACABE01. The sequence continues at coordinate 3,038 of CAIZXK010000375.1, forward strand.
TTCAGGAATTCCACAAGTTGTAAAAGACCTGACATTTACATTTAATTACAATGATATTGATTCTGTAATAAATTCAATAGACGACGATACTGCTGCTATTATATTGGAACCAGTGGTATTTGATGAACCTAAGAATAATTTTTTACATAATCTTGCTGAATTATGTAAAGAAAAAAATATACTTCTGATATTTGATGAAATGTGGACAGGTTTCAGAATGGCTATGGGTGGAGCTCAGGAATTTTTTGGAATTAACCCTGATTTAGCAACTTATTCTAAAGCAATAGCTAATGGAATGCCTTTAGCGGTTCTTACTGGAAAAAAAGAAATTATGGATTTGTTTAATGAAGAAGTATTCTTTTTTAATACATTTGGAGGAGAAGCTCTCTCATTAGCTGCAGCAAAAGCAAGTATAGAAGAAATGAAAGAAAAACAGGTAATAAATCATATCCAAATTCAGGGACAAAAACTTATAAACGGTATTAACCAAATTATTAAAGAGTTGGAAATAGATTTTTTAGAGATTAAAGGCTACCCTTTTCGTTCAATATTAAACTTTAAAGATACTGGTGGTGATCCTTTACTGCAAAAATCTTTTGTACAACAGGAAATGTTTAAAAGAGGTATTTTGTGGTCGGGCTTCCACAATATAAGTTATTCTCATTCAGATGCTGATATCAATTATACCATTAAAGTATATGAAGAAGTTTTGCCAATGCTTAAAACTGTAATATGGGAAAATGAACTGTCATCAGCTATAAAAGGCATACCTGTACAACCTGTATTCAGAAAGACATCTGATTTCAATACAAAACCTGTAACTAAATAAAAAAATGAAAAATTTTTCTTTAAAAGACAAAGTTGCTATTGTTACAGGAGCAGCAGGGCTAATAGGTAAATCTTTTTGCGAAGCTTTAAAAGATGCTGGAGCACAGGTAATTGCAACTGATATTAATACGAATGAAGACTTAAATAATTATTTTTTTCAGTATTCAGATATTACAAATGAATTATCTGTGCAACAATTAGCAAACAATATTATTGAAACATTTGGCAAAATAGATATTTTGGTGAATAATGCAGCAATAAACGATATGTTTGAAGATCCTAAGTCAACTTATGAGCTTTCAAAATTTGAAAATTACCCGCTTGAATTATGGAATAGATCAATAAATGTTAATCTTACAGGTACTTTTATATGTTCAAAAATTATTGGTAAAGAAATGCTGAAAAATGGCAAGGGCAGCATAATTAATATTGCGTCAACTTATGGAATTAATGCTCCCGATCAAAGCTTGTATAAAAACAAAGAAGATGAACAGATTTTTTTCAAACCTCCTGCTTACTCTGCATCAAAAGGAGGAGTAATAATGTTAACAAAATTTATGGCAGCCTATTGGGGTAAAAGTGGAATAAGAGTTAATACACTAAGTCCGGGGGGTGTTGAAAATGGTCAGGATGAGTTTTTTATTAATAATTATTCAAAAAAAACACCATTAAACCGAATGGCAACTGTTGATGATTATAAAGGAGCAATAGTTTTTTTAGCATCTGATGCATCTTCCTATATGACAGGTGCTAATTTAATAATTGACGGAGGATGGACTACATGGTAAATAATTCAGATATGGAAAACAATGTTATTGAAAAAGCAAAAAAAGTAAAACTATTATTCACAGATTGTGATGGTGTTTTAACAGATGGAGGTATATATTACTCAAATAGTGGAGAAGAATTAAAAAGATTCTCTCTAAGAGATGGTATGGGAACTGAACGATTAAGAAGTCTTGTAAATATTGATACAGCTATTATTACAGGAGAATCATCAAATATTGTTGGCAGAAGAGCAAAAAAGCTAAATATAATTGAATTGCATACCCAAGTTACAGATAAACTTAAATGTGTAAATGATATTTGCAAAAAACACCATTTAAGTATTTCGGAAATAGCTTATATAGGAGATGATACAAACGATTATGAGGTTATGAAGCAGGCAGGTTTGTCAGCTTGCCCTAATGATGCAATTTCTTTTGTAAAAGATATTGCAGATTATATTACAACAAATAATGGTGGTTATGGAGCTTACAGAGAATTTGTTGAGCTTATAATTGATGCAAAAATGAATCATTAATATTACAATAAAAAAAATGAATACAGTTAAAGTTGGAAATAAGAAAATCGGCAAAAATGAAGACGTATATATTATAGCAGAAATTGGTATTAATCATAACGGATCATTGGATATTGCCAAAAAATTAATTGATGGGGCTGCATTTTCAGGTTGTGATGCTGTTAAATTTCAAAAAAGAACTCCTGAATTATGTACACCACACGACCAATGGAATATTGAACGTGATACACCCTGGGGCAGAATGAAATATATAGATTATCGTCATAAAGTTGAATTTGGGTTTGAAGAATATTCGGAAATAAACAGATATTGTAAAGAAAAAGGAATTGATTGGTTTGCGTCACCATGGGACGAAGTTGCATTGGACTTTTTATTACAATTTAATCCGGTTTTATTAAAGTTTGCTTCTGCAAGTTTAACGGATATTAATCTGTTGAAAAAAGCAAAAACAACAAATATTCCAATTATGATTTCAACAGGAATGTCAACTCAGGAACAAGTAGATCAGGTTATTTCAATTTTGGGAAATGATAATATAATGCTTGCTCAAAGCACTTCAACCTATCCATGCAAAACAGAAGAACTAAATTTGAATGTAATACGAACATTTACAGAGAAATATCCTACAATCCCAATTGGATACTCAGGACACGAAACAGGATTAGCTCCTACAATTGCTGCAATTGCATTGGGGGCTCGCTTTATCGAAAGACATATAACTTTAGATAGAGCATTATGGGGATCAGATCAGGCTGCTTCAGTTGAAATAGGAGGTGTTTTCAGAATGGTTAAAGACATAAGAGATATTGAAAAAGCATTAGGAAATGGAATTAAAACTGTGTATGACAGCGAAATGAATTCAATTAAAAAACTAAGAAAATATACAGATATAACGATTTAAAATGTATAATTATATTTTATTATCATTATTACTATTGTCATTTCAACAGAATTTCAAAGAGAGTAAATACAAATCTAATAGAAATAATCAGACTCTTTTTGTTATTGAACGAAATAAAAATAACAATATCATTTATTATGATGCTAATTTAACTTCAGCTGAAAAAATCAATAAGGATACTCCTATTGATGTTTACTATATTCATTTTGCAACAGACGGGAAAAGGGCTGAACTTAGTTTAATTGAAAGGAAATTGGCTTATGGTTATTCGTTTGAAATGACAAACAATAATACTTTTCAAATAACACTTAAAGCATATAAAGATCGTAAAATATCACTTTTTCAGGATAAAAATCACAAAGTATATGCAAAAATAAAAATTAATGGTATTGATGCATATTTAAAAAAATTATATGTTTTTGCAAAGCCTAATCTCTATACATCAGTGCTTTATATTGAAATATATGGTGAAGACATTAAAACAAAATCTCTTCTTTATGAAAAAATCGTTAATAATTGAGAAAAGTTTAATGTTTAGATATTATTATAGTAATGATTATGCTTTATTGGATTCTTAATTTTGTGAAAAATAATAATAAAAATGAATACAGAAAAAATACAACTTATCAAAGGCGAAAAATACAGCATCAGGTTTTTACAGGAAATTGGTATCATTAAAATAAATCAAAGTTCAATTTATCATTTTTACAAAACTGATAATTTAACTTATGTGCTTTACAAAGATATAGTTAAGCATCCTAATGAATATGAAATTGCTGCAATTTGGGAAAATTAGTTATAATAACAATAAATTATTGATTTATTTACCTTTAAGTTTTATTAATATGATATTTTTGCAAAAAAAGTAATGAATAACAACAAAGTAAATCTTGAAATTGGTAAAAAATATAGTATTACATTTCTTCAGGAAAACAATATTATAAAATTCAGTCAAAGTTCAATTTATGTTTTCTTTAAGAAAGATGAAATAACTTATGTTTTTTTAAAAGATAATATAAAACATCCTCAAGAATATGTTTTAGCTGCAATATGGGAAAGTTAGTTTAGTTAATATAGTTTTTGTTTTATTACAAACCGGTTCATTCAATTGTTCCGGTTTTCTTATATAGCTTATATCAGCAGCTATTATTCCATTAGCAAATATATACAGAAATCAAAAAAACTAAACGAAGATGAAATTTTGCAAAAAACTAATAATAAAAATTTATACGTATTATATGATTTTGGTAAAATTAAAAAAACTCCCTAAATAGGGAGTCATCTCTCTTTTGTGAAAATTAATAAAGGACTTACTAATTGTGAGAAAAAAATACTAAACAAATAACCTAAAAAAAATCGAAACAAAAAACAAATATTAATTTACCTCATTTATTATTTTTGAGTTCAATAACTTATTTGTTTTCCAATTATAGATAAAACAAAATTAAGCAAGATATTTTATATTATTATTAAGCTAAAATAATTTTTAATTTATCAAATTGATAAAAAGAGATTAAACAAACAACAAAATCTTTTTAACTGGCAATCCTTTATTTCATTCAAACAATATGAAAAACTTAAAATCAAATACTTAGAAAAAAATAAAGAATATTATCTGAATTAATATTATATTAATATTAAAACCCATAATTATTAATATTTTTGCAAACATTCAATTCTCAATGTATTTCAATATCAATAAATTCAAAAAAATGATAACTCAATTAACTCAAAATGAAAAAATCTTAATAAAAAGTCCTGCTGAATTGCATAATGGAACTAATACTATTACCGGGATTTTTTATTTATCAGATAAACGCATAATATTTGAAGCTCACAATATTAATATTACTAACGGTTTAATAGTTTTTTATTTTATTGATATTTTATCAATAAGTAAATCCTGGACAAGATTTTTGGGAATTATTCCAATTTCTTATGATTCAATAACTATTAATCTAAAATCGGGAAATAGCTATAGTTTTGTATTGATGCAAAGAGATTTCGTCTATGACCTGATTAATACAAATCGAAAAAAATAAAAAAGGCAATCTAGTTTTGACTGTCTCATAGTATTACCAAAATAACATAATATTATTTTTGAAAATCTAATTTATCGTTTTCAAAAAAATAAATTTTATAAATCTTTGTTAATCAATATATTGCTCCGTTGCCGATAAAATACCAAAACCACCATCAATAGATGTTTTACCACCCACAGTAACATTTGTTTATCCTCTCTAATTTGGTGCATTTCCACCTCCAGTAGTTGAAGGACTATTTGGATGAGGCTATTGTGCATTATTTAGAATCAATCCGAAAAGTTTAGCGATGTATTATTTTTATTTGTTTTTCAGTAAAGGAACATTTTTTATGTTTATTATAATTATATTTAAAAACTATAGTACTCCCCAATGTTAGGACAATAAAAGCATTAAGTTAAGATTTCTTTTACTGCAATATCATTCAGTTTAAATATGGGAAATAATTTTTGACTCTTTTAAAAAAGACGAAGAACCTATTCAAAAAAGTTGGCTGTTTACTTTTTTTCAGTTAGTTTAACTTCGATTATTTAATTTGAAATTCATTAATCTATTAACTCTTTATTAGTTGAAATATACAGAATTTTAGATGGTTACTGTTTTAGCAATAGTTTTTGAAATTGGAATACTATCAATTTCAATTCATAACTTTTTTTATTTGCATATTTTACTATATTAAGCACAAATTACTTTAATTTAAAATGATGATATAATTTTGCAAACAACTAATAAAAAATCACTAATAAAAATCTGTTGGGGTTTATAACAACAAAAAACTCCCTGAAAAGGGAGTTTTCTTTCATTTTGTGAGCTTATAACAAAGGACTTGTTAAAAATAGGATAGTAATCAGATAAATAACAAAAAAATCAAAACAAAAAATCTACATATAATTTTATTCTCATATTTGAAAAAGAAGAAAACGGTTTAAATACAAATAACTAATACTGTAAAAATCATTACTGATATACGAATTTTTGTTTAAGATTTTCAGACTACTTATTTAATATTAAACCGTTTTAATAATAATAAATATTATAACACAAAATAAGGTAAAAATTTAATAACCAATGTTAAGGGAATATTTTATTATTACTATTTTAATGAAAAAGTTTTATATAATTGGTTTTGATGAAAACAAAAAAACTCCCATTAGGGAGTTTTTTTGAAGATAAATAAAAAAATGCTTATGGTTTATAAAAGCATATAATATATTTACAAAAAAAATCTATTGCAGGTTTACTTCAGCATCTTTATTATTAATTAAACTATAGATTTTACTGAAACCATAAATTGCACCCATTGCTAATAAAATACTAAAACCGCCGTCAATTGGAGCACCACCTCCCACAGGAACATTTGTTTGTCCGTTCTGATTTGGTGCATTTCCTCCTCCAGTAGTTGAAGGACTATTTGGGTGAGGCGGTTGTGCATTGTTTATCAATGGCATAACTGCAAATATTAGTAATACTACTATTGATCTAATTTTCTTTTTCATATTCTTATGTATTTTAAATTTAAAAAACTTTTTTATTAAAAAGCATTCCCGAATAAGGGAATGCTTTGTTATGATTTTTAATTAATGAAAACCTTTTGAGTATAAACATTTGATACTGTTGTAACTTTTACAATATAATATGCAGAGGATACAGCTAGTTTAATTGTATTTATTGAATTATTTGATGATTTTACATTTGAAATCTGTTGACCCAATAAATTCATAACTTCTATTTCTTTAATTGTCTCTTTGCCAGTATTATTAACATAAACAACATTGTTATCAGAATAAATGCTGATTTCACTCTTATTCCCAATTTCATTTATTGAATTTATACCACCAAAATGAACTTTAAATCTGTTGGAAATATCTGTTGGAGTAGCAGTAAAGCTATAGAAAGATTGCTGTCTTAAATTTGTAAATGTATTTGTAATAACATCTTCCAATGTAATAGTGATATTATTATTGAAACTACTGATTTCACTTGCATTAACCGAATATAAACCTGTTTTGCCTACATTTAAAGCCATTGTTACAACAACATTAGTAGCAGATAAAGATGGAAGTGTATTGATTGACAGATTTTTATTTGCAATTACTGAATAAAATTGTGGAGCTTCATTAATACCAAACATTTTAACAACGTCAAACTGACCATCATACGCATTGCTTGCATTACTGTTAAAATTAATATAAGCCACATCGCTGTAATTATTACCACTAACTTTTAATTTCAACACATCATTAATCGTTGATTTATAAAATGATCCACCAAAAGTTTTAGCAGTAGCAGGTATTGTTAAAGAAGGCACTCCTACCCCATTCGCTTTTACCATAAATGCTTGTTTAGGAGCTATATTAGTAAAATCTCCAATTACTCCATTACTGGATAAATAATTTACACCATTCCAAATCCATATTGAAGCATCCATATTATTTCCCCAATTACTGAAATCACTAATGCTGATTGCTGAAGGAAATGGATTTCCAACTAAATTATAGCCGGGATAAGATGCAGAAGGTGTATATAATACGCTTGTATTTACTGAATTTCTATTAAGCAACGAACCTTCAAATGTAACTGTATGATTATTATCTGACCAAACTTCATAACCTTTACCCGGATTCATCAACTCAAGATTTCCTGTAGTGATATCTATCCATGGAGAAGTTCCTGGATTATTTATCCATGTTTCATTGTATTTCTGCAAATACAATGTATCATTTTGATTCATCGGATTTTGAGAAGAAAAAGTATATGCAGTTGCATTATTAACAGGTGAGCTCACAAAATTCCATTGATTAGCTTCTAATTCCTGTTTTACTTTTGCTGTTCCTTTTAATACGATATTACTGTTTTGAATTAACTGAGCACCTGATTCAATTGTAATATTTTTACAAATTGCTTCTGCATCAACTACAGGCATATTAACAGCCGTTGAAGGGATTAAAACATCCTGACTATTGGTAGGTAATACATTTTCTGACCAGTTTTTAGTATTATTCCAGTTATTTCCATTATTACCTGTCCATTGATTTTCCAACGTATTTTTTATAATTTTGAAAGAATCAAATAAAGTAGCAACACCCTGATCATTAACAGTATAAGTTGAAATAGTAATAGTATCGGTAGTTACTTCAATATTACTGAAAGTTGGTTCACCTGTTTGTCCGAAACGACCTGTAAACATGCCAAAGTAATTTGTTACACCAAGTCCGGCTTCAACTGCCGCCATTTGAGCCTGTGAACGTGGTTCGTATTTTTTTCTTCCTCCAGAATTGTTTAAGAAATAGAGTGTACCTTGCTTGGTATTAAAAGTTCCGCCTAATAAACCTGTAACATTTTCACGTGGAGTAGCTGTTACTATTTGTTGGTTACTAACAGCGTTAGGAATAAGAGTTACATTCTTGATTGGCCCCATGATTTCATAAATATGATCATGACCTTGGAATGCTAAATCTATTTTTAAGCTGTCAAAAACAGGTCCCATTTTTAAACGTACTGCTTTACCATCTGAATCACTTTGGTGACTTTGGCTTCCTGTGTACATATCTTTATGATAATATGCAATTCTCCATTTTGTATCAGGATTGGCTTTTACTTGTTGGTTCATCCAATTTGCCAATGAATCAAGATAACCGGCAACACTATAATCTTCATAACTTAAAGCCATAAATAATGCATCACCATAAACATAAGAATAAACACTACCAGGTGTTGTTGCTTTAGCAAAATCAAAAGCAACAGAATCGGTATTGATATGATGTGTAAAATTTTTATTACCTGATTTATCATGATTTCCAATTACTGGAGCAAAAGGTTTATTAATGAATATATCCTGTTGCGTTTTAAAGAATTGTTCGTATTCCCATTCAGAATTTGAAGAACCTGAAGTTTCAACTAAATCACCACAACTTAGCCAGAAATTTGCATTTGGATACATATTGTTTGCTGAGTGAGTAGTTTTTTGTGAAATATAAAACATATCATCAGTATTTGCCTGTGGATCGGTAAAATAAACAAATGAAAAATTTTCTTTGCCTGCTACTGCAGTTTTAAAGCTTCCAATTTCACTCCATGCACTGTCATTTCCAACGCGGAAAGAATAGGTTGTATTTGGAGTTAGTCCGGTAGCCAGTGCTTTATTGCTCATATAGCTTTTCTTGGTATTGTTTGCAATACCTGCAGAGCTTGCTAATCCGTTAGCTGCAACACAATAGTTCAGATTTTTAACCGAATCAACTTTAGCATTGATGGTCATCAAAGGTGTGCTGAAATTAGTTGAATTACCCTGTACTATCTGAACTTTTCCACCTGTAACACCTGCATTGGTAAACCAGTTAAAACCCATACGTGTTTTAGGATCTTTATTAATATTTACTGTAATATTGTATGGCATTGTATATGATTCCATTTCTGAAATAACCATATTCATATTTGCAATACTTACCGAATCTCTTACTGTTTGTAATGTTTTTTTTGCTTTTAAGAAAAGTGTCCAACTTGGAACAGTATAGTCATTCTGATTGAAATTATTTAAGGTTAATATCATTGAATCAATAGCATTACGTATTGGTAAAACAACATTGTTATCCATTGGAGCTAAATCAGTACGTAAGCTGGCAATTGTTGAAGAAAGAAATGTTTGACCAACAGAATTCAAATAATTTAAAAAGCCTTGTTCGTTTACAGGTATTGTTTCATCACCGGCATAATGAGCTTCAAAAGCACTGACAATGTGAGGTGTAACAACAGAAGAAGTTCCGGCATCTAATGAATAAGGTGGATTTTGCAACTGATAGCTTACTATCCCCGTTAAACCTTGAGTAAGAAAATTATGAGCATAATCCTGAAATGGCAAACCATTGGTATTGAAGTTTATATTTACAATATGATTAGTAGTAACATTAAGAATACTGTCACCATTTAATTGCATAACTCTGTAAGGACATGGCCATGTAACAGTTGAACCGGTTTCAATATCATAAATAAACCCAGCATTTCCTGCTATAGAACGCTTTGTAATATCATTTGCATGATAATGACCTGTAAACATCATTTTTAATCCTGCTTTTGCAAAATTAACTGATATCGTATCCCAGCCGTTTACAACATATTCAGGGAAAGCAATGCTTTGTCCTGTATAATGTTCGGTTACACCATGATGCATCATACCCAGAACAACTACATTTGAATCTCTTGCTTCTTTTAATCTGTCAAGCACCCATTTATAGGTTGATAATTTGAATTTTCCTTCAGTAATGGGTTGACCAACTAACATATTATCATCATAAGAACAAGCATCTATACCTAAAACCCACAATTTTTGTTTTGGTTTAGCCAAATATGATAAAGATACAGTGTCCTTTTTAGAAGCTTCAGCATAACCAAATTGATTGTAAATTGATTTGAAATCAGCAGGTGAAACTGAATCAACTTTGTTTTGCAAACTACCATCATAGCTAAACGCATGAACATTGTTTACATCATGATTTCCGGGTATAACATATACTTTAGTAACACCATTTGATTCGATATTTGCAAGATATTGAGCCATTTTCTGATGACTTACTTTTTCACCATCTTTCGTTAAATCTCCGGTAACTAGAAATATTTCAGGACTTTCGTTATAAATCTGATTTGTAAGTTCATGTGTTATTGCATTACTTTCTTTAATCAGTTTTCGGTCGTAAGAAAGATAAGTTTGAAATGCAACTCCATCATTAATAAGTAAGGACGTATCCATTAAGTGCAAGTCGCTGGCTACACAAATTGTAGAATTACCCTGTACTGATTGGTTTTGTGCAAATGATGCTGTAGCAATAGAATCATTAACATTTGATGCAACAAAAACAGGATTGGTATAAAACCACAAATCAGCAAAGGCTTTAGATGCATTATTTGGATACATTAAAGAATCTGAGAGCGGATTTCCGTTTGCATCTGTTTCATTTGCAATATTTAATCCCATATTAGTTCCGCGTAAGCGATAATACATTGTATCGCTGTAATTATTTAGAACCAACGTCATTTCTTTCCAGCCATTTCCCAGATCAATCCATGATTTACTGCTTAATCCGTTGTTATCAGTAATACCGCCGTTTGCATCAAAACGAGCGATAACGCTTGTAGTTGAAACGAAAGGAACATTATAATCAGAATCAGTAGGTTGAATCATTCCGTTAATTCTTCCGGCAATGATATCTATATGGTTAAGTTCAGGATTATTATATCCACTGTAAACATTGTGGTTAACTCCCTGAGGATCTCTTACTTTTATATGTAATATTTTCGTTTTTCCACATACTGGTAATGTTTGCCCCATAGTAGCATAAACAACGTTTGAATTCAATGGCTCAATTTCGAAAACAAGAGAATCAATTAAATCACCGTTTACAACAAAACTATTGCCTGAACGTAGTCCATCCACATAAGATTGAGGATTAGTTCTATCAGCAACATAAGTATATGTTTTCTGATACTCGCCAGGCCAGAAATCAGCACCCAAATCGTTATGAAAATCTGAACTGGCAAATAACCACCATGCACGTCCTTCGCTTATTAAAGCGTCCCATAAACCACCAACTTTTGCAGCATAAATTCCGCAACCACCATAAGTTGTAACACCATCAGTATTATAACTTTTTTTATATTCTCCTCTATCAGCAGCTTTCTGATGTCCACCCAAACTTTCGAAACCGAAGCAAACACTTGGTCCTGCATTATTCATATCTCTGAATGCAGCAATATTATACAAACTTTTACGTTCGGGATGTGCAGGAATCATCCATGATGTATTAGGATAATTTGTCTGAATCCAGCTAATTGCTTCCAACGTTTTTGCATGATTATTCGAATTGGTACTTTTTACCCAGCCTTGAGCTACACCACCGGTTAGATCAGCATCTCCTGCATCAAATTTAAATTCAAATTCGGCAACTGGATTTGCATTTGGGATAGCATCATATTGATTGTTAATGATTCCCATCGAACAATGTTCATGACCCGGAACATTCCATTCCAATGCCTGAAAAATTGTAATTCCAGGGAAAACTAACCTTGTACTGAGCACATCCTGAAAAGAATAATCGCGTATGGACTGCCAACGCCACATATTCTGATGTCCACCACTAATACTTACACTACCAATAATCGGATTTGGAATGTAAGAATCCCAATAAACAGTGGAATTTCCGAAATTTAAACCGGAAAATCTACCATCACGGTTAAATCCTCCACCATGTTCACTGTTTGCCCACCAGTCGAGACCATACAGTTTGTTAGATTTCATAACAGTATCAACACTGTATGAACCATCAGTATATGTTGAATGCTGATGGAAATCTCCTCTTAAATAACCTGAGTTTTGAGCATGAGAAATATTGAAACTAAAAGCAATAATTCCAAAACCCAGAAAAGAAGGTAATTTTTTTAAAGTTTTAAAAAGTTTTTCTTTTTTCATTGTGAATAAATATTAAATAAATTTGTGTTGCAAAATAAGTCTGAAAAAAATTAAACTTAATTAAGCCTTCTTTATGAAATCTATACTTTAAGATTGCTTTTTTGCTTAAATTATTAAGAAATTATTCATTTTTATAATGATTCTTAATAACTTTTTTATACCAAAAACTTATTAATTATTGATTGAATTTATACTGAAATACTAAAATCATATTAATTTAAATCTTTTAATAAAAACCAAGAGTGAAAC
>CAIZXK010000376.1 GCA_903936865.1 uncultured Bacteroidales bacterium
ATTATCCATAATAGAAGGTGTTGCCTTTTTACAGCAACACCTTAAGAATTATCCTGATTCTAAGATTTAAACTAATTGATTATCATTTTTTTAATAATATTTTCATTTCCTGTAGTATAGTTGACAAAATAGATGCCTTTCGCAAAATGAGTAAAATCAAAAGTAGTTTTAGTTGCTTCGGACAATTGGATTTCTTTATTAAATATTATTTTACCAGTAATATCAAAAATACTTAAATTAGCATTATTTTTAGTTGAAACGGTGATACTTACAAAATTATTTGAAGGATTTGGAAATATACGAATGAGATTATCTGAAGGAGTAATTATCTGTATTCCTGTGTTATCAAAATGAATTATGTTAGAGGAATCTGAAGAGCATCCATTCAAGGTAACTATTACAAAATAATTGCCAATTTGTTGAGGAATATAGGTTTGTGCAGTTTCATTGTTAATATTTCCACTTACTGAATTGTACCAATGATTTCCTGTTGCAGCACTTGAACTTAGCGTATTTCCATTCTGAGATATAACAGGAGTTGCAGGTATTGGATTAACAACGATAGTTAAAGTTGAAACTGAACCATTTCCACAGGAATTATTACCTTTAACTGTAATATTTCCGGAAGTGGAAGAAACACTATAATCAACTATAATACTATCAGTTGAACTACTTCCAGTAGCACCAACCGGTAAAGTCCAGGTATAGGAAGTTGCATTTAAAATAGGCGGAACAAGATAAGTTACTCCACTTTGCCCCTGACAAATACTTGTATTACCTGTAATTGAGCCTGCTCCGGCTGGTAATGGATTTACAACTATTAGCAAACTTGCTGATTGACCATTACCAAAAATATTATGTCCTTTAACAGTAATATTGCCGGAATTAGCTGTATTCCCAAAGGAAACGGAAATACTGTTTGAAGAACTATTTCCGGTTGCTCCAGCTGGTAAAGTCCAGATATAGGAAGTAGCATTTGGAATTGGAGGAACCGTATAACTAACAGAATTTTGTCCTTGACAAACACTTTGTAAGCCGATAATACTATCTGCGGTTGAAGGCAAATTTATTACAACTTTCAAGATACTGTTGTAAGTGCTGTAATTTCCAACCCAACCATGTGTTGCATCAGCAAAACCAACACCCAGACATTGTATGTTTGTTCCAGCAGTTGGTTGAAGTAATGGATCCGTAAAATCAATAAAGTTAGCTCCTCCATCCGTACTATAAGAAACGCCTTTTGCTGTGGAATATGGACCTGTGGATACCAACATATTTTCTGAATTTGGAACATACGTCATTGCATAAGTGTAAAAATTACCTGACGGAGAATAACTAAGCCAGGTTGCACCACCATCTGTAGTATGTTTCCATATATAAGTTGTTGAACCAGTAGCCATACCAGCAACTATCATTGTGTTTGCACCTGTGATATATATTTTTCCAGTACTGATAGTACCAAAAGGAGCAGTTGTTGTAACGGTCCAGTTTACACCATAATTTGATGTTTTATAAACCCTTCCCATATTAGTAACAAAAGCTGCCCGACCTCCTTCAAATTTAGAGGCACATTCATAACCATTATAACCAAATTCTCCGGATAAAGGAGTGGAAACATTTGCTGCCAAAGTTGGTATCCATGTTGTACCACCATCATTTGTATAATAAATATCAAATTTATTATTAACGGGATCTCCCATACAGAAGCCAACGTTTGAATTCCAGAATAAAACTGCATCGGCAAAAGTAGTTGATCCATTATTCATTACACCTGTAACCAAAGACCAATTTAGTCCTCCATTAGTCGTTTTCCAGAAAGATGCTATACTGGTTGCAGTATCCATTGCTATTGCAAACGCATTATTATAGGTTACTCCTGTTAGTACATAAGGAAATACTGTTGCTCCGAATCCGTTGTATGTTCCGGATTGCCAGGTTAAACCTCCATCCAGTGTATGAGAAAACACTTTAATCCTGTTTGTTGTTCCCGAACCATTAAATCCATTAATCCATACAGTATTCGAATCAATGGCTGATATCTGATCAACACCCGTTGATGTTCCCGACATATTGGTATTTTGCTGTGTCCAGGTTTGTGCATTCAAAATAAAACCAACTAGAATGAAAGCTGTAAATAATAGAGATTTTTTCATTTTATGTAAAGTTTAATTGTTAATAATTTACAAATATAATATATATAAAAGGTAAAAGGTAAAAATAATAAGCATTATTGCTTGATAATGATAACGTGAAGTAAAGCAATTGCAGATTTTCGGGCATAAAAAAAGATGTTGCTTTTTTAAAAACAACATCTCTTATTTGTTAAAAGTTAGAAAAACTAGTTTATGACAAGTTTTTTTATTGTAACATCATTTCCTGAAGTATATTTAACGAAATATATACCTCTGGCATAATTACTGAAATCAAAAGAAGTTTTAGTTACTCCATTTAATTGAATTAAATGAGTATATATTGTTTTTCCGGTAATATCCAAAATACTCAAATTAGCTTTGTTATTGCCTGATAATGTAAAGTAAACCATTCCATTTGATGGATTAGGATAAACTTCAATTAAATTGACATTACTTGCATTATTAGTAATATTAGTTGTATTAATGTTGTTTTTATATTTCAAAATGCTATTCATTGAAAGCGTTGCATCATAATTTCCAACCCAACCATTATTTATGTCAGCAAAGCCAACACCCAGACATTGAATATTAGTTCCAACAGTTGGCTGAAGTATTGCATTGGTAAAATCAGTCCAGCTTGCTCCACCATCGTTGCTGTATGAAACACCTTTTGCAGTGGAAAAAGGAGAAGTTGAAACCAGCATATTTGTTGAGTAAGGCACATAAGCCATTGCATAGGTATAAAAAGTGCCAGCTGGAGCATAAGCTGTCCAGGTAGCTCCACCATCAATTGTTTGTTTCCAGGTGTAAGCTGTTGCTCCGGTTAACATTCCGGCGGCAATCATTTTATTGGGTCCTGTAACATAAATTTTACCTGTTCCAACTGCTGTAAAAGGAGCTGTAGCGGTTGCTGCCCAGTTTACACCATAATTTGAAGTTTTATATACTCTTCCCATATTGGTAATGAAAGCTGCATAACCACCTTCCATTTTTGAAGAACATTCAAAACCATTATAACCATATTCGCCGGATATTGGAGTGGTTATATTGGCTGCCAAAGCAGGTGTCCAGGTAGTTCCACCGTCTGTTGTGTAATAAATATCAAATTTATTGCTGACAGGATCTCCCATGCAAAATCCTTTATTTGCATCCCAAAACAAAACAGCATTGGCAAATGTAGTTGAACCATTGTTCATTATACCAGTTACTAACGACCAGTTTGCACCTCCATCCGTTGTTTTCCAAAAAGAAGCGAAACCACCAACAGCGGTATCCATTGCAATAGCAAAAGCTTTGTTGTAGGTAACACCGGTTAAAACCTGAGGAAATACAGTTGCTCCAAAACCATTATAGGTTCCGGGAACCCATGTTGTACCGCCATCTTGTGTACGAGCACATACTTTAGCTCTATTCGTTGTTCCTGCACCATTAAATCCATTTATCCATACTATATTGGAATCAACAGCTGAAATCTGATCAACCCCGATAGTAGCACCAACCATATTGGTATTTTGTTGTGTCCAGGTTTGTGCATTCAATATCAGACTAAATAGAATGAATGCGAAAAAAAATAATTGTTTTCTCATTTTGTTAAGTTTATTAGTTTATAATGGACAAAGGTAGTAAATTAGTTTATAAAAAAAATATTATTAAAGGAACTTCTACCTATTGTCTTTAATCCTTAAATCCACCTATTTTATTCTATTAACCTCGAATTACACGAATTACACAAATTTAATAAAAAAATAAATGAAGATAAAATACTGCAAACAACTAATAATAAAACACTAATAAAAATTCTTGTGTATTTTTGGTAGAATTTCAACTAAGAAAAGTCAATTTTTAAACGTCCAGCAAAATTACGTTGTAAACATCATCTGGTTGTATGTTTTTCTAAAGATATTTCTTTACAAATGTAAGGTGGTAAACAAAAGAAAAGGGAAATAGCTATTATTTCCCTTTTCTTTTGATTACTAGTTGAATGCATTAAGATTATACTTTCATATTAAAGCACTTTATCTTTATATTAATGACATTTATCCTCTTTCATAAAAGGATATTTGAAATCTGTTGGAGGAAGTAACGTTTCCTTAATGGTTCTTGGATTGGTCCAGCGAACCAGATTAAGATGACTTCCCGATTTATCATTGGTACCCGAAGCTCTTGAACCTCCAAATGGTTGTTGACCTACTACGGCTCCCGATGGTTTATCGTTGAAGTAGAAGTTTCCTGCAGCATATTTCAAAATTCCGCAGGCAAAGTTAAGTGCTTCACGGTCTGCCGAAAATATTGATCCTGTTAGTGCATAAGGTGAAGTTTTGTCGCAGATATGCAATGTTTTTTCAAAATCTTCATCCTTGTAAACATAAATAGTCATGATAGGTCCGAAGATTTCTTCTTCCATTGTAATAAAATGTGGATTTTGGGTAAGGATTATCGTTGGTTCAACAAAATAACCTTTGGATTTATCCCCTTTTCCACCATAGATAATTTTTGCATCCCCGGCTTTGTTTGCTTTGTCGATATAGCTCATGCAGTTGTCGAAACTTGCTTCATCAATAACTGCATTAACAAAATTGCTGAAAATATTGACATCACCAACGGTAATTTGCTCCATCATAGCAGCAATACGCTGGTTGATAGTATCCCAAAGTGATTCTGGAATATAGGCACGTGAAGCTGCCGAGCATTTCTGACCCTGATATTCGAAAGCTCCTCTCACAATTGCTGTAGCAACTTCCTGTGGACGAGCGGATGGATGTACAAAAATAAAATCCTTACCACCGGTTTCGCCAATAAGTTTGGGATACGATTTATAGTTGCCAATGTTTTCACCAACACCTTTCCATAAATGGTTGAAAGTAGAACTTGAACCTGTAAAGTGCAATCCGGCCAGGTCTCTATGTTTTATTACACTATTGCCAATCAGGCTGCCTTGTCCGGGAATAAAATTAAGAACACCATCGGGCAAACCGGCTTCCTTAAATATCTTCATCAGAATGTAATTAGACAATAAAGAGGTGGTTGCAGGTTTCCATACGACGGTGTTGCCCATTAATATAGGAGCAAGGTTGAGGTTGGAAGCAATCGCGGTAAAGTTAAAGGGTGTTACCGAAAATATAAAACCTTCCAGCGGACGATATTCTATACGGTTTACAATTCCTTGTTCTGAATGTGGTTGTTCGTTATAGATTTCTGAAATGTAATGGGCATTGAAACGTAAGAAATCGACGGTTTCGCAAGCAGCATCTATTTCGGCCTGATAGGCATTTTTCCCTTGTCCGAGCATGGTGGCTGCATTAAGCAGATGACGGTATTTTTTGCTGATAAGTTCGGCAATTTTCAAGGAAATGGAAAGCCTTTCGACCCATGAGGTAGCTTCCCATTTTTTGTGGGCTTCCAGAGCGGCATCAATAGCCAGTTGCACTTCTTCTTCACCAGCTTTGTGATAAGTTGCCAATACATGCTGATGGTTGTGAGGCATTCTCACCTTGCCTGTGTTTCCGGTTCTTATTTCCTTTCCATTAATGATTAATGGAATATCCATAACTTCCGAACTGAGTTTTTCTAACTCGGCTACTAAAAGTTTTCTGTCGGTACTTCCCGGTACGTAGCTTTTAACTGCTTCGTTTACGGGTTGTTCAAAGTTAAATATTGCGTTGTTCATTATATTCTGTTATTATAAATTTGTGAGTAATAACAAAAAAAATAAGTTTTGGTTTGAATATAAAGCTACCTTAAATCTGCAAATAAAAAATCTATTGCCCGCGAATTACACGAATTACGCAAATTTTATAAAATAATTAAATGACAACAAAAATCCATAACTATCATTTAATAAAGCACTAATAAAAATCCTTGCGGATTTTAGGCTATTCAATAATTGATATAATTATAACAATAACTTATATATTCTGAGTTATTTTTTGGATGCAGTTGATGCAAACACCTGATAGAAAACCCAACTATTTAACTATGAGCGTAAAAAGTAAGTTGCAGTAGCGATAATGTAAGTTGCAGTAGCAATAAAGTACTTTGCAGTAGCGATAAAGTACTTTGCAGTAGCAATAAAGTAAGTTGCAGTAGCAAAAAATAAGTTGCAGTAGCAATAAAGTAAGTTGCAGTAGCAAAAAATAAGTTGCAGTAGCAATAATGTAAGTTGCAGCAGCAATAAAGTAGAATGCAGTAGCAATAAAGTACTTTGTGGTAATGATAATGTGTTTTACCAACACAACAATTTGAATGAAAGTTACTGATGCTGCAAAGTCGGGGCGCGACTCGAAGTCGCACTCCGACTAGGGAAAGAGAGTGCAATATTGCTTTAAAAACACATCACATTATCCTAAAATACATACAGTTAAACACTCCGATAAGTTTACACAGCCTTCTGTTGAGTAAGCAAATTACTCAATGCACCTTGTTATTCGGTTTGTGCATGTAGTTTACCACTTCGACACGTTCGCACAGCCCTTCGTTGAGTAAACAAACTACTCAGTGCTCCTTCCTTATCGGTTTGTGCATCGTGTTTACCTCTTCGACCAGTTTCCTTTTCGATTCTATAAGCAAGTTATTCCCTCCAGCCGGTAAGTATTGAGGTTTGGCATGTTTGTTTTAGTGTTTGATACAACTGTTTTGCTGTTTGACTTAGCTGTTTTGATAATTGATATAAAGGTATTGATAATTGATGAGGTGGTTTTTATGATTTATTTATCAACAATTATCATTTTAATTGTTTTTATATATACTTTAGCAAGCTAAACAGAAACGCTACATGAAATATCAACAGCTTGATAAACAAAAGACATCCTTCCTTATACGCCATCCCGATCTGGCAAAAAATTATATTTGCCGGCATTATCCGTTTAGTTTTGAGGAGTTAAAGCTATATGATAACCATCTCGAATGGTTTGAGGTTGGTATGAATCATAATATTCCCTGGTCTTTCGAAATAATAGATTATTTTATTGATAAATTTAATTTTAAAGGGAATAACAATAATTACGGACCAGGTTTTTTCTGTCTGAATCATGGATTACCTTGGAATATTGAATTTATTAAGCGTTACGAACACTTGTGGGATTGGAATATATTGATGTATAATTTCAAACTTCGTCGCAATGCAGATATTTATAAATATATGTTAGACACATATTTAAACTATACCACCAAAGAGGATGTAAAACAAGCATTAATTAAAAAAAGTTTTAATGGAAGCGATCATGAATTGAGAGAAAACTATCCCGATATTGATAATTTTATTTATTCTACATATAGATTAATTGAAGGTGAACCTTATATAAGTTGGAAAGAAGTAGAAAACAATCCAGTTGCAAACTGGGATCAAGTAAGTATGTATAGTTTTTTGCCTTGGTCAATTGATATCATTGATAAGTATAAAGATAAAATCAATTTCAGAAACTTATGCTGGAATATAGCTGTACCTTGGTCGGTAGAATTGGTATTTAAATACTTATCAGAATTTCAAGAAAGTGCTCAGTTGGGTTATTATGAAAAAGAAATCAACAAAAATGATTTTATGTGCATTTTATGTGAAAATCGAAGTTTTCCATGGACATTTGAGAATGTACAAGCTTTAGAAGAGTATATATCATTTAACGACTTATCTAATAATTTCAATGTCGATTGGAGCATTGAACTACTTGAATATTATGAGGATAAATGGGAAGATATATACTTGATGTGTAACACTGAGATAATTCCAAAAGCTTTTCCCGAATTACAGGATTACGAAGTAATGAATGAAGTTTGGGAGATGATTATGAAAAATCATAAGAAAATTGAATAATTAGCTATAAGTGAGAGATGAAAATTTATTAAAATAATAGGAATAGGATTTAGAAAGAATTATTCTTGCAATAGAAATTAAAATAAAATGAATTGGGAGAAAATTGAAATAAATTTAGATGATGGAACTAAAACCATGGCACAAGCTCCGGTAATTATTTCTGCAAGCCGTTCAACTGATATTCCTGCTTTTTATGCGGATTGGTTAGTTGACCGTTTGAGTAAAGGTTATGTGAAATGGAAAAATCCTTTTAACGGAGTTCCTCTTTATGTATGCTTTAACAAAGCTCGTTTGGTAGTTTTCTGGACAAAAAACCTCAAACCGATACTGCAACATCTTGTATGTCTCTTTATAAAGTTACATAATCAGTCCACTTTTGTTTGAAGATTTACAGGTATAAATCATTAAAAAAATAAGTAATCCGATAAAAAACTATCAAAAATGGAAAACATAATTTTAGTTGTTGATATTGAAACCACTGGTTTTTTAAACCAAGGAGGTTTGATAATAGAAATAGGAATTGTTAAATTGAATCTTGAAAATGGAGAAATTTCACCTGCATTTAATTCTTTAATTAGAGAACCCACCTTTAGCTATTCTCATACTAAAGGACAGTTTGGATGGATTTTTAAAAATTCAGATATTAACCCTGCTGATATTGCTGAAGCTCCGAGTCTTGAAAGTCAACGCGATATTATTCAGTTCTTGTTTGATAAATATTATGCAACAGCATATAACAAAGAATTTGACTTTGGATTTTTAAAAGACAGAAATTTTAGTATAAAAGAACTTCCTTGTCCTATGTTAACTGCGGCACCAATAATTAATTTGCCTCCTGATCCCGGATTTACCGACACAAAATTGCCTTCTATTTATGACGCATGGTATTATTTTTTTGAAAATGATTTCTACCTTCAAGATAACAGAGGATTAGATGATGCCATGCATGAAGCTAAAATTGTTTATAAAATGTATCAATTGAATTTATATGATATAAGTTTGATTGAAGAAAATAAAAAAACAGAAATTACAAGTAAAACAGAAAATAATACAGTTCAAAAAAGAAGCTTAAGACCTGAATATAAATATTTAAATTCGAAAAAGAAATGGGGATATATCGATAAAGATAAAAATATAGTGATTGATTTCATATTTGATTATGCAAATCATTTTTCAGAAGGCTTGGCTATTATCGAACTCGATGGTAAAAAAGGATATATTGATGAGACCGGTAAAATTGTAATACCTTGCATATATAAAGATGCATGGTCTTTCCATGAAGGAATAGCATGTGTTAGTTTAAATCATTTTGAATATGGATATATCGATACTTCAGGTAAAGTAATCATTCCATTTATTTATAATTCATTTTCTTCGTTTTATGATGGGTTAGCATGTGTTATTTGGGATTCTCGGTACGGATTTATTGATAAAGAAGGACAAATTGTTATCAATAATAGATATAGTGATGCACATTTGTTTAAACATGGTTTGGCTGAAGTTGAAATTTATGATAAAGAAAATGATGAAAATAATTGGGGAATTATTAATAAATCAGACCAAGAAATTTTTCCAATTATTTATGAGGACGTAAAAATATTAAATGAAAAATTAATAAAAATTAAGCAAGAAGGTAAATATGCTTTAGCCGACCATAAAGGAAAATTTCTAACAAGTTTTAAATATGATAAAATTTGGGATTTTGCGGGTATAGATAAGGATATTGCCTTTGTTAAAATTGGACAATATTTGGGATGTATTAATAGCGTAAGTGATGAAATCATTCCTGTTAAATACAGAAATTATAATGAATTCAAGGAAACAGGAATAAAAGAAATTACAACCAAAAGTAGAATTTGGAAAATATTGGAATTGCAGATAATATTTCCGTTTGGGTAAAAATTTCTTTATGGAAGTGAGTAATAAAAATTCAGATAAAATATAGATGTTCAACAAATAGAACTAAGTAATAATTACTTCGATTGAGTTGAATATAGTCTGAATGCTAAGCACCCACTAAAAACTTCATCAATTTGCAAAAAATCGCTTCCCATAAAGGCGAAGTAGAATTCGTACTTATTTAATTTAAAAAAATAATCCTGCATTAAATAAAAAAAAGGGTTTTAATCTATTAATTTTTAAATTTGTTGAATAAAAATATAACAATATAAATGAATAATAATTGGAGTTGAACAATTCTGTATTAACAGCTTTATTTGAATATATTACAAAAATATCAGATGAATTGGTTAAATGGAAATATATACAATTGTAGATATTTATTAGATATTAGCAAATTAAAAAAACAAAATAATGGCAGAAACATATGATTACTTTAAAAGAGTTCAAAGTCCAAGTTGGTTGATCAAACATATTGAAACATTAATTAATGAAGCACAAACTAAGAAAAGCACTTCATTTGTATTATATGCTGCTTTTGAAATACGTAATTTGATAGAAATGATTAGTTATGAATTGATTTTAATGTCATCAGAAAAAGCTTTATGGGATGAAATAGAAAAAACTGCTAAAGGAAAACAAGGGATACGAAAAAGTAATAATGAATACAAAACACTTAAATATAGATATCAAGCTTTTTCAGAAGCTTTAGGTAAACTAGCTAACTTAAATATAAAAGCTTTTGATTATAAAAAGGCAGAAGAATTAGAGAATCATTTAGGTGAATATGTTCATACGTATACATACTCTCAGGCTAATATGGATTTTGATAGTGTATTTATTCAAAATGGATTAATTAAAGTAGAAGAATCGTTGACTTTTGTTAAAAGTTACTTTGTTCAAGATAATGATAACTATAATTTTGGTGTTTTAAATTTTTCTACATTAACTGGTGAGTACAAAACTGAATTTGATAAATGGAAAACTGGAATTTCGACTGATACAGAAATACTTTATAAAAGTCTAGTTGAAATTAATAAAAAGGAACCTTTAGTTATTATTTAAAATTAATTAAATATAAAGTATCATATTTTTTTAAAAGAAATATAATTTTTAAAAATTAAAACAATCATAATATAATTTTAAATTAATGATGTAAAACAATTAAGATTAACAAAATATGACATTAGTAATTGTGAAAAAATATGAGAATAATATATCTATTAGTTCAGACTCAAGAATTAGCTTAGGAGAGGAAAGATACGTAGATAACTGTATTAAAATATTTTCTATTCCTATTAAAATTTACTATCCTACAAGTGAAGATGGAAATACAAAATTGTTTTATGAAAGCAGATTAGGTGTAGCTGTAATTGGAAGTTTATCTAATGCTTTTTTAGTAAAAGATTCAATCTCTGAAATTTTGCAAAGAGTTCAATTTTCACCATTAATCACAAACACTTCGTTTGAGAGTATTATAAGCTTAATAAACCTGTTTTATAAAAAACACTTTGAGAATTTTAGTAATTTAAGAATCGAAACTTTCTTTTGTGAAATAATTATTACAGGTTATTGTCTGGAACAAAAAAATATTAAGGGTGTTTTCATTGTCAATAGAAAGTAAAGATTCTCAATACCAACCCAAACAAGAAGAATTGTTTATAAATAAGGATATTTACTTTACTGGAAGTGGTAAAATAAAAGCAGAAGAAATTTATGTAAATGATAATACATTAAATCCATTAAAAATTATCAAGAAAATAGTTATTGAGAAAAGTGTTGATACAGTGGGTGGTGGTTTACAATATGGTGAATTTAATGGAAATGAATTTAAGATTTATGGGATTTTAGATTATTCTGTTGATTCAAATGGAAATTTTAAAAATTATCTCTTTTCATTATGGGGTATAAATCTATACACAAATGAATTTGAAGAAGATACAAATGGATTACATATATCTTTTTCATTTAAAGAACCTTTTAAAAAAGAAATTGAAAATTTAATTAAAAAGGAAAAGAAATGAAAATAATTATAGGAAGAAGTAATGATGGCTACTCATATATTGAACAATTTTTTCATAAAACATATCGACAATTAGAACAACTTCAAATCTATACAACAAAAACATATGTAATAATTGAAAAACAATTGGAATATCAATCTAATGTTTTAATTAAAAAAGATCAAAAGCAACACGATAATATAATAAAAAAAGGAAATGAATTAGTTGATTTGGGTGAAGATAAAGAAATTGCTTTTGAAATTGCTGCTGATGAATATGGAGGGAGTAACTTTTATACTGAAGATATTATTAATCAAGAAATTATAAACAACCTAACAAAAGATAATTTTTGCAAGACGAATATTATTCTATTATATAGTTTTATTGAATCAAAAATACTTGAACTCTGTAATATTCTTAAAATAAATGGAAATCTAAGCATTGAAGTATCGGATTTAAAAGGCAATAATTATATTGATAAGGGTGTAATATATTTAGAAAAATTATTTAATATAAATAATACAGAATTAGCAAATTATGTTTTTATTAAAAATTATCAGCGTCTCAG
>CAIZXK010000377.1 GCA_903936865.1 uncultured Bacteroidales bacterium
ATGGAAATTTGTTACCTGATATGTAAATGGAATAATGGCAACAGAAAACAATCCAGGAGCTGAATCAACAACAGTTAAACTAACCCCGTTTACTGATATTGAACCTTTTTCAACTGTAATATTGTTTTTGGCTACATCGTATTTGTAGGTGTATTTCCAGCTTCCGTCCATTTCTTCTACTTTCACACATACAGCAGTCTGATCTACATGGCCCTGAACAATATGACCGTCGAATCTGCCGTCCATACGCATCGATCGTTCCAGATTTACTTCATAACCTTCATGCCATGTACCTAAATTGGTTTTATCCAAGGTTTCCTGGATTGCTGTTACAACATATTGTTTTTTAGCATAATCAACTTTCACAACCGTTAAACAAACTCCATCATGACTCATACTTTGGTCAATTTTTAATTCATCTGCAATTTCAGTTTCTAAGGTAATATTAAAATTGCTTTTATCTTTTTCAATACTTACTACTTTTCCGGTTTTTTCAACAATTCCTGTAAACATAATATATTTATTATTAATTAATTATCGTAATAAAGTTACACTTCCGTGAATTTGTCTGACGATTTCTCCTTTTAAGCGAAGTTCATAAACATCACAAATATAAAAATAAACACCATCGCTACAATCCTTATCAGTACTTTTTTCTTTTCCATTCCAGTTTATATCAGGATTGTTGGTTTCAAAAACAACATTTCCCCAGCGATTATAAATTTTTATAGCTATTTTCTCGACAAAATGATAGGGATAAGGTTTAAAAACATCATTAAAGCCATCACCATTTGGTGTGAAAATATTAGGTAATTCATACAAAGAACAACTATCAATGTCAATGCAAACAACATTGCTTAAACTACCTGTATTATTATTGGAATCAATAGCATTAATTGCATAACAACCAGCTATTGATATAATATTGTTGTGGATAAATTGTTTTATAACCGGGTTATTTATAACACTTAAAACTGACAAATTTCCTGAAATAGTTGGTGAATACCAGATGTTGTATTTTAATATATCATAAGCACACGAATCAGTTGTAATCCAATTAAGTGTATTTGTTACCGTTTGACAATCGGGAGTAACAGTTAAAATTGGAGGACACGGTGGTTCCTGATCAATTGGAATTCCACAAGCTTCTTGTGAATAATTTATTATTGGATTTACTATATTCGTAATGGAATAGCTACCAATGCTTTTAACATAATAACAATAAGAAATTTCATTGGTTAATCCTTTATCAATAAAAATTGGAGTAGTACTCCAACCGATTGAATCAAAAATGGATGTAGTATTATTTTTTCTGTATATCACATAAGCATTATTATTCCAGGGTACGTTAAATTCCCAGCTTAATGTTATTTTCTTATCAGCTGGAAGTAGTTTAAGATAAACTGATGATGCTAAATGTGTTGATCCAATTTTAAAACGATTTCCAATGGAATCATTATAAAAATCTATTCTGTAATTATAAGGATTACTTACAGTGTTAATGGTTGAATCTGTATATATTGTATCTTTCATACCGGAAAGGGAATCAATCAGGGAAAAATTACTTCCATTAAGATCAGGAGAACGATAAATCAAATATTTATAGGGGCCTTGAATTTGATTGGTATCAAGCTCGGTAGGTTTTGACCATGCAACGAACATTTTCCCATTTGATGAATTTGTTGTCAGAACACTTACATTTGTAATAATCGGTACATCTCTTTTTAACTCAGCACAAGCTTCAAGGGAAGCATAACTTTCAGCACCATCAGGGTAATAAGCAATAGCAATATAGCAATAATCTATTCCGTGAATTAATCCACTTCCATTATTATTATCAATAAAACTAGTATCATTTATAGTAGGAATGGTTTTAATAAGAGAATAACCGGTATATGCGGGAACTCCGGTTTCACAATACCCATGAAAATAGCCATAATATCCATTTCGCCTGTAAATTTTATAGCCTACAGCATTAGAACAGCTGCTTTTGTTCCAATTGAGTTCGATTGTATTTCCATTTGCAGAAGCCGTAAGGTTTTTAGGAGCAGGCCCAACAACCTTAATAAACATATTTTTGTAACTTGTTAATTTTACTGGAGTTCCGTTATCCTGAGCTTTAAATGAAACCTGATAAGGAGATTTCCTTATATGTTCACATTTCGTTTCCCAATAAAATGGTGCATTTACATCAGGCATACCGGTTGCAGGGAAAAATATTGCAGGGAAATAGGATAAAATCAATGGTCCTCCTGTGGCTGTAAGTGTAACCATATTATTGTCAGGATCAGAAGCATGAACATTAAAAACCAATGTATCGCCTGCTTCTATACATGTATCTGGTATTGGGTCAATAACAGGAGGACGATTCGTACAGCTGGCAATTATTATCTGCATATCGCGTGTTATATAGCCAATTCTTATGCCATTACGCCATTCTTCAATTAAAATAGCTACATTATATTCTCCTTGAATAACAGGATTTTCCCAAATAAAATCACCTGTAATAGGGTTAATTGAAACAAAATTACTAGCTTGAGGATAGTTATAACCCGGAATATCAAGTCCTTGTGCTCCTTTGCATTTAACTAATTTATATGAAATACTATCTCCATCCGGATCATAAGCACCTGGATTATGTAAAAAAGATACACCAACACAACCCATATCCAGCGGTGGATTTAATAATTGGGGTGAATTATTTTTTGGATTTATAAATGGACTGATTACCAGCATTGTTTCAACATAAATAGGAACATTTACTGAATTTGGAATGTTTATAACACCATAATTTCTGTTGGGATCTTCCATTGAAATTTTATAAACTCCATCACCAGGAAATGTATGAATAGTAACATATTCATTTTTAGATATGTTTCCAGCAAGATTTGTTTTTGATGTTCGTTGCACCATTGAAGAAGTACCATCTCCCCAAACTATTTCCAATTGAGGACGATCTGCAGGACTTGGTGTATAAGTATAGGTAACCAGTTTGATTTCATATTGCAACGAATTATTGGAAATGCTACGATAGGTTATTTCAGCAGCTCTTTCGTGTGTAGCAAAAGTCTGAGAAATACAAAGTATTACAAATAAAATAAAAAGTAATAATCTTTTCACGTAGAAATGTTTTCTAAAATAACTTACAGATTACAAAAATATTATTTATTGTTCAATATTTCTGAATTATTTTATTAAATAAAGTCAAATTTCTGATTTCTTTTTTGTGGTTCAAATCCGCTTTCAATAATTGCTCTTTGGATACCATCCGCATCAAATTTATAATCAGCTCCGGCAACAGATACTACATTTTCTTCTATCATAATGGAACCGAAATCATTGGCACCAGCATGCAGGCATAGTTGTGCTGTTGTTTTACCAACGGTAAGCCATGATGCCTGTATGTTTGAAATATTAGATAACATAATACGGCTAATGGCAATCATACGAATATATTCTTCTGCAGTTACGTTATTTTTTACTCCATAATGATTTGATAATGTTGTGTCTTTATCTTGAAATGGCCATGGAATAAATGACAGGAATCCATAGTTTCCATTTGGTTTTTCAGATTGAACATCTCTGATATAAATTAAATGCTGCAACCGCTCTTCAAGTGTTTCAATATGTCCGAACATCATTGTTGCCGAAGTAGGTAAATTTAACTTATGTGCTTCACGCATAACATCCAGCCATTCTTTTACATTGCATTTGTTTTTTGAAATTATTGAACGAACCCTGTCAGATAAGATTTCTGCTCCTGCCCCGGGTAAACTATCCAATCCAGAAATAATCAGTTCTTTTAGTGTTGTTTCATAATCAATACCTTCCAGTTTTGAAATGTGTACAATTTCAGGAGGTCCCAATGCATGAAATTTTATGGTGGGATATTCCTGTTTTAATTTGCTAAACAGCTCTTTATAATAAGCTAATCCTAATCTGGGATGTAATCCTCCTTGTAATAGTAACTGATTTCCTCCTAAAGTTATCATTTCATCAATTTTAACTTTAAAATCTTCAATACTGGTTATGTATGCTTTTTTTGAATTTGCAGAACAATAGAAATTGCAAAATTGACAACCGGAAATGCAGACATTAGTATAGTTTACATTTCTATCTATTATCCATGTAACTTTCTTATTATTATGCTTTTGAAATCTTATTGAATTTGCAATTGCAATTAGGTTTGCCAAACCTGATTTTTCATATAAAAGCTTTGCTTCGCTTAAATTAATATTTTCTGAGTTGAGAACTTTCTCAATTATTTGATTTATTGTCATTTATTCTGTTTGAAATTTTAATGAAAAACAAATTCGGATATTGTTTTTTTTCCTTAAATTTGTAATCTTTTTTTATTCAAAAATAATATTAAAAATG
Source organism: uncultured Bacteroidales bacterium (assembly GCA_903936865.1). Taxonomy (GTDB): domain Bacteria; phylum Bacteroidota; class Bacteroidia; order Bacteroidales; family JACABE01; genus JACABE01. Next base: position 4,378 of record CAIZXK010000377.1, read on the forward strand.
CATATAATTTCACAAAAAAATGATAAATTATTAAAATCATACGCAGAAGTCTTTTTAATAGATGATAGTAAGCAACTTAATGATACAATTTTTTCTCAGGAGGAACTGGATTTTATTAATAACCAAAAAGATAATTTTGAAAAGGAAACAGTTGCGATAAATAAACTGACTTATTTGTTGGTTGTTCAATTTGTTAAAACTGAGATTTCACAATATCAAATCCTTGAAAAATGCAGAGTTGCAGGCGATAGAATTGCAGCTTTGGTTAATGATTTTGGTCTTAACACGGTTTTAATAAATGATCTGTCAGAAAATCAATTAGCTGCATACTCTTTAGCTGAAGGAATTTCATTGGCAAATTATCAATTTATAAAATACAAGACAAAACAAAAGCAAAATGCTTTAACTGAAATTATTATTGAAAGTAAACATATTACTGATAAGCAAATAGAAGAGCTCAACATTATTTCTGAATCCGTTTTTAAATGTAAAGATTTAATAAATGAACCTCTTACCTTTTTAAATTCAGTTAAGTTTTCTGAGATAATTATCGAAATGGGTAAAGAGGCCAATTTTAAAGTTGAAGTATTTGATAAAAAGAAAATTGAATCGTTAAAAATGGGTGGTTTACTTGCTGTTAACAGAGGTAGCATTGATCCTCCAACTTTCTCAATTCTGGAATATAAACCAAAAAAACATCAAAACAATAAACCTTATGTGTTTGTTGGAAAAGGAGTTGTATATGATACAGGTGGATTGAATATAAAACCTGGTGATTCAATGCTTGATATGAAGTGTGATATGGGTGGAGCAGCTGCAGTTGTGTGTGCAATTTATGCAATTGCAAAAGCAAAATTACCATTTCATGTAATTGGATTAATTCCTTCAACCGATAATCGTCCAGATGGAAATGCTTATGTTTCAGGTGATGTAATTACCATGTTTACTGGTAAAACGGTTGAAATAATGAATACTGATGCTGAGGGCAGGTTGATATTGGCTGATGCATTGGGATTTGCCTCCAAATATAATCCTGAGTTGGTAATAGATCTGGCAACATTAACCGGTGCTGCAAGCCGTGCAATAGGATCTTATGGTATTGTTGCCATGCAAGCTGATGCTGATGTTGAATTTGAACAGCTAAAACAAAGTGGAATTAACGTATATGAAAGATTGGCCGAATTTCCATTTTGGGAAGAATACGCAGAGCTTATAAAATCGGATGTTGCTGATATAAAAAACTTAGGTGGTGCTGAAGCTGGTATGATTACTGCTGGGAAATTCTTACAGGAATTTACCAATTATCCTTTTATCCATCTTGACATTGCTGGACCTGTATTTATTAGTAAAAAAGATAGTTACAGAGGCAAAGCAGCTACAGGTGTTGGCGTTAGATTGCTTTTCGATTTTATTAAA
>CAIZXK010000378.1 GCA_903936865.1 uncultured Bacteroidales bacterium
GTACTGCTAATATGTATGCGTGTACCGACAGAATATATGGACGTACCGGCAAAATATATGTGCGTACCGACAGAATATATGTGCGTACCGGCTCAATTAGTGTAGTTTAGCTTTTATGATAATTAACGGTAAAAATAATCAATTGCAGGGGTAAGCCGGAAAAAAAAATGTTTTAGTAAAGGAATTAAGCCCGGAAAGTATAAGTTATTCAGATATGACAATAAAAGCCAAAACCACTTATTTTTATACTATTGCAACAGAAAATAAAAGTGGTAAAAAAAGCAGGTATCCGGCTTCAATTGAAATATCATAAAATATCGGGATAAACTATTGTTTCTATTCCTGCATTTTTGAATTGCCTGTTTCAATATTCGGTTTAATTCATTAGAATTAGTATTTTTGCATTGTAATTTAAAGTCATGGAGAAAATTTCGGTAGTTATCATCACTTTTAATGAAGCACGCAATATTGCCCGCTGCCTCGATTCCGTCAGGGATATTGCTGACGATATTGTTGTGGTTGATTCTTTTTCAACGGATCAAACTAAGGAAATATGTAAGTTGAAAGGCGTACGGTTTATCGAACATGCTTTTTCCGGACATATTGAGCAGAAAAACTGGGCAATTTCGCAGGCAAAATACCCTTTTGTATTAAGCCTCGATGCCGACGAAGCCCTGGATGCCACACTCAGGGAGTCGATTAGGGAAGCAAAGAAAAATCCTCTCTTCGACGGATATTACATCAACCGCCTTACAAATTACTGTGGCAAATGGATTAAACATTGCGGTTGGTATCCCGACAAAAAACTCCGTTTGTGGAATAGCAATAAAGGTAAATGGGATGGTACAAATCCTCACGACAGATTTGTTATGGATAAAACAGCAAAAACAGGCTTTTTGAAAGGTGATATATTGCATTATTCATATTATACGCTCAACGATCACCTGAAACAGATCAATTATTTTTCTGATATCAATGCATTGGAAGCTTTTAAAAAAGGCAAAAAAGCAGGAATCCTTAAAATTATCTTTAGTCCTGTCATTAAATTCAAAAGGGATTATTTCCTCAAACTTGGTTTTCTGGATGGTTACCATGGATTCATTATTTGTGCCGTTTCTGCATTTGCCAGCTTTATGAAATATGCCAAACTGCGCGAGCTTCACAAAAATTCAAAAAGCTAATGAATCCCAAACGCATCATCATAAGTAGAACCGATAGCATTGGAGATGTAATACTTACCCTGCCTCTTGCCGGAATTCTCAAACATCATTTTCCCGATCTGCATCTTATGTTTTTAGGAAGTGCTTACACCAAAGCCGTTATTGATTGCTGCAAACATATTGACGAATTCATCGATTGGACTTATATAAAAACCCTGAAAGAAGATGAAGCGGTTTCTTTTCTGAAAACTAAAAAGGCCGACAGCATCATCCATGTTTTTCCTTTAAAGGAAATAGCCATATTGGCAAAAAAAGCAGGAATTCCAAGCCGTATCGGCACTACCAACCGCATTTATCATTGGTACACCTGCAACAAATTGCTGAGGTTTTCGCGAAAGAATTCCGATTTGCACGAAGCCCAGCTCAACACCAAGCTTTTAAAACCTTTTGGTATAAATCGTCCTTACGAAACAGAGGAATTGATTTCCTTTTATGGTTTTGAAAGCAGAATTCCCATTACCGATACTATTTCTTCGCTGATAGATAAGGAAAAGTTTAACCTGATTCTTCATCCCAAATCGAAGGGAAGTGCCAGAGAATGGGGGCCCGATAATTTTGCCGCACTGATAGAAACACTACCAAAGGATAAATTCAGGATTTTTGTTTCGGGTACCGCTTCCGAAGCTCAGCTGATGCAAACAGAACTATTGGATAAATATAAGGATAGCATTACCGATATTACCGGAAAGTTTAGCCTTTCTGAATTTATTTCATTTATATCGCAATCGGATGGACTGATAGCTGCAAGCACCGGACCACTGCATATAGCAGCAGCTTTGGGAAAAATAGCATTGGGGATTTATCCGCCCATTAAGCCCATGCATCCTGGTCGTTGGAAACCTTTGGGGGAAAAAGCCTCATTCGCAGTTGCCGAAAAGCAATGTAGCGCTTGCCGGAAAAGTAACGAATGTAAATGTATGAAAGATATTACACCGGATATAGTTAACTATAAATTAGAACAATTAATGAATTTATAAACCATGAGAAAAACAGTTACCATACTTACCGTTATTTTTGCAGTAGTGCTGCTGGCCTATTTGTTTTCGCCTTCGTATTTAAGGCAGGCATTAGTTCATCAATATGTTGGTATCGACGATCACAAGCTGTTTCTTACCAGAACAATTAAAGCGGGCAATCTAGTTCCCTGGAAGATTTCGGAAAATTATAATCAGCTGAAATTAAGCGATAGTTTAAAACATAAAATAGAATCTTATCAATCCGTTGCATTTTTGGTTATTCAAAATGATTCCATACAATATGAGGAATACTGGGATGGATATAGCGATTCTTCTTTAAGCAATGCATTTTCAGCAACAAAGAGTATTATATCATTATTGGTGGGATGTGCCATAGACGAAGGGAAAATAAAGGGTCCCGACCAGAAAATAATGGATTTCTTTCCTGAATTAAAAGGGAAATTTAGTGGTGATGTAACAATACATAACTTATTAACAATGAGTTCGGGTTTAAACTGGGATGAAAGCTATGGAAGTCCGTTTTCAAAAACCACACAAGCATATTATGGCAGCGATTTGCAGAAATTAATATTCAAACTGGAAGTTTACGAAAAACCGGGTCAGAAATTCAAATATTTAAGCGGGGCGACCCAACTACTGGCTTTTGTTTTGCAAAAAGCTACAGGTAAGACCGTTTCTGATTATGCTTCCGAAAAATTGTGGCATCCAATAGGGGCAGAGCATAATGCTTTATGGTATCTCGACAAGGCAAACGGTATGGAAAAATCGTATTGCTGTTTTACATCCAATGCCAGAGACTTTGCCAGAATCGGGAAATTGGTGCTGGATAGTGGCAGGTTTAATGGAAAGCAACTTATATCGGAGCGTTATATAAGTCAGCTTTCTCAACCCGATACTTTTCTGACTGATGAAAAAAATCAGAAAGTGGATTATTACAGCCTTCAATGGTGGATTATTGATTATAATGGATTAAAAATTACTTATGCCAGAGGAATTCTGGGTCAGTATATATTTGTAATTCCTCAACTGAATGCAGTTGTTGTAAGGTTGGGTCATAAACGCGACGATAATTATAAAAATCATCATCCGTTGGATGTTTATATGTATTTGGAAGCAGCTTTAAACGTATTGAATAATTAATCGGATAATCACAATATGCAGAAATACAGTTTCAAAAACGACTACAGCGAAGGATTTCACACGCAGTTACTAGAAGCGTTGGCTAAAACAAATCTGGATCAGCAGCAGGGATACGGAGAAGATATTTATTGTGAAATGGCAAGAGCAGCCATCAAAGCAAAAACCGGAAATCAAAATTCAGATATTTATTTTGTTTCGGGTGGAACCCAAGCAAATACAATAGTAATTGCTTCGGTTTTAAAATCTTTTGAAGGAGTGATTGCAGCAACTACCGGACATATTAATGTTCATGAAACTGGAGCCATTGAGGCAACCGGACATAAAATTATACTCGTTTCCTCTCATGATGGAAAAGTAAAACCTGAAGATATTATTGCAGAATGCGATAGGGCAGAAGATCACCACATGGTTAGGCCGGCAATGGTTTATATATCCAACTCTACAGAAGTTGGAAGCGTTTACACCAAAACCGAACTATCCGCTTTGTCCGAAATATGTAAAATCAATGGCTTATATCTTTATCTGGATGGAGCAAGATTGGGTTCTGCTTTAAGTTCTGTAAATAACGATCTTTCGTTGGCAGATTTATCCGAATTTACAGATGCTTTTTATATAGGAGGCACCAAGAATGGTGCAATTATGGGCGAAGCCATTGTTATCAATAATAATTTACTGAAAACAGATTTCAACTATTACTTAAAACAAAGAGGAGCATTGCTTTCGAAAGGAAGGCTTATGGGCGTTCAGTTTTATGAATTATTTAAAGAAAACCTGTTTTTTGAACTTGCACAACATGCCAACAACATGGCAAAAAAAATTGCAGATGCATTAAAAGAAAAAGGATTCTCATTTCTGACTGTTCCGGAATCAAACCAGATTTTCCCGATATTACCCAATGAGTTGATTGAGCATTTACTGCAAAAATATGAATTTTATACCTGGCAAAAGTTGGAAGATAACAAATCGGTTGTTCGTTTGGTAACTTCCTGGGCAACACCCGAAAATAAAGTGGATGAATTTATTGAAGATAGTTGTAACTATTAGAAATTTTACTATTTGAATGCATTTAAAATTAAAGAATTTTGTTTGAATTTGTTATAAATAAATCATGTTAGTGTTTCATAAAAAGTACTTAATCAATTAGTTTATGGATAAAATTAACAGAATTAAAAGTAGCATTAACTCAATTGTCTCATTAACAGATGAGGAGTTGTCAGTATTCTGTGATGCCTTTAAAACCAAAACACTAAATAAAAATGAGTTTTTTTTAAAAGAAGGACAGGTTTGTAACTTTATAGGTTTCGTAAATCGTGGGGTTATGATATATTTCAAAACTTTAGAGAATGGTGATGAAGTAACCATTCACTTTGCTTTTGAAGGTGACTGGGTAAATAATAATTTAAGCCGATTAAATAACTCTCCATCAGCTATAAATATTAAAGCAATTGAGGATTCTGAGATACTTGTTATTAAACATGCAGACATATCTGATTTATACCTTCAAATTCCAAAAATAGAACGATTGGGGCGGATCTTGACTGAAAGAGCCTTTGTAAATTTTGTGGAACAAACAATAGAATTTCAAACGCTTTCTGCTAAAGAACGGTATGAAAACTTACTTAAAAACCATCCTGAAATATTTCAGCGAGTTCAACTATATCATATTGCGAATTATTTAGGCATAGCTCCAAAATCATTAAGCCGGATTAGAAAGGAATTATTTTTTTAATAAATTTGGTAACAAATGTGGAGCAAATGAACCTATTATAATACTGAATTTTGCATCATAATTTTTAATACGTTATGATATGAAAAAACAAATTTTTATTTTGACAATGTTAGTATTGAGTGCAACTTCAATTTTTGCACAAACTGATTCAACCAAAGGAAGTTTCTGGAAACCTTTTCCACGCATGTATGAAGTCAGACAAGCCTTTGAAATGGAAAGTCTTTTTCCTATGTTTTTAACAGGTGGTTATCATGTTGGTCTCGGTTATCGAATTGATAAATTCAGGTTTAGGGTGAGTGTTATAAATGGGGGTACTTACGATGCAGAACCTGCCGGTACTAAGAATTCATCACCTGATTTTAAACGATATTATAAAACTTCGCCTGGTTTCTTTTTTGGATATAATGTATGGAGAAATCTTGAAATATACTCCTATCTGGAGCTTCACACTTTCGAAATTGAACAGAAAAGTACTGGATTAAAAAAAGAAATCCATAGTACCGATATTGGAGGAGGACTTAGTTATCAGTTTTTTATAGGGAAACATATTTATTTACAGCCGGGTATGCATATTTATCTGAGAAGTGATAACAGTGCCAATTTCAATGGAGTTATTTATAATATTCCAAATGTAGATATTGCACCTGTCATTCGGATTGGCTATCGGTTTTGGAGCAACTATTAATAAATTATGGCGTCATATAAAATACATCAATAATATGAAGCAATTTTCAGGAATAAAAATTTTAATTATAACCATGATAACATTAACAGCTTGTAGTTCTTCAACAAAAATATTTAAACAAAAGAAAACCGAAGAATTCGCCATGCAGCCCTTACAATCAGAAAATATAATCAGCGAAAAAGAAATCGCTCATCTTCCAGGTTGTGTAAAAAAATACCTGGCTTATTCAGGAGCGATTGGCAAAAGCAAGCCACAAAATGTATATATTGAATTTGAAGCAGATATGTACCGTAAACCAGGAGATAAACCCATGAAAGCAACTTCTGAACAATATAATTTTTATGGAAACTATTCACGCTTGTTTCTGATGAAAGCGAGTAAAATGTTTATTCCATTTCGTGCAATGCATATTTACCGAAACCAACAGGCAACATTCAGAGTCAGAGTTGCCAATCTGTTTAATGTAGTTGATTTAAAAGGAGAAGAATTAACCATAGCTGAAACGGTTACTTTATTAAACGATATGTGTATTTTTGCTCCCGGAAGTTTGATTGATAATCGCCTAAGCTGGAAAGAGATAGATTCACTTTCAACGGAAGTATTTTTTGTTAATGGTAATTATAAAGTATCGGCTAAACTTTATTTCAATGAAAAAGGAGAATTAATCAATTTTATCTCGGACGACAGGTCTGCTTTACAGGATAATGGCACAATGAAACGGGCAAGATGGTCAACACCAGTGAAAGAATACAAAGAGATTGATGGAAGAAAAATTCCCACTTTTGGCGAAACCATCTGGCATTATCCGGAAGGTGATTTTTGGTATGGAGCTTTCAGATTAAAAAAAATCATATATAATGTAAAAAAATAAAAACATAACAAAATGATAATCCATAATTTGCTTGCTGATAAAGCATATCAGAAAATTCAAATCTACTGTTTTTCAGGTACCGGCAATTCGAGAAATGTAGCTATATGGATAACGCAAGTAGCAAAAGAAAACAATATTGAAAGTCAGATTATAAATATTGCCCAAATCGACAGGATTTCAATTGAGCCACCAGAGCCTGATTCATTGGTCGTATTTATTTCGCCGATTCATGGTTTTAATTACCCACCCATCATGCTGCACTTTATTTTGAGGTTTCCAAAAGGGAAGAATAAAGTTGTATTAATGAATACCAGAGCAGGTATGCTTATCGGAAAATTTATTACGCCGGGTATAACGGGCATTGCGTTTTATTTATCAGCTCTAATTCTTATCATCAAAGGCTTTTCTATCAAAGCATTTATGCCGGTTGACATGCCTTCAAACTGGATTTCGCTGCATCCAGGTCTTAACCATCGGACTGTGAAATACCTGCACGAAAAAAATAAAATAAAAGTTGAGGCTTTTGCCCGGAAAATTCTTAAAGGCAAATCTCATTTTAAAGCACTGCTGGAAGTATATGATATTCTTCTTGTTCCCATTGCTTTTGGCTATTATTTTATAGGTCGTTTCTTTTTAGCCAAGACTTTTTATGCTTCAAAAGATTGTACCAACTGTGATATTTGCATAAAAGCTTGTCCGGTAAAAGCAATTATTAAAGTTGACAACCGACCATTCTGGACTTTAAATTGCGAAAGTTGTATGAAGTGCATGGGCAATTGTCCTGAAAAAGCAATAGAAACCGGTCATGGATTTATAATTGTTTATAGCTTAATTTTCAACATGATATTGCTTGCCGTTTTTTATAAATATTTTGATTTATATTTCTTTCCTATTGATAATGCGTTGGTTAAAATGCTGCTGGAATCCGTTCTTTTTATAGCACTCAATACGTTGTGGTATCGGATTATCCATTACTTAATGCGATTTAAAAAGATGGAAAGGATCATTGTTTTTACCTCTTTTACCAAATACAAATATTGGGGTCGCCGTTACAAAGCCCTGAAACCTGATTGAAATCTCGATCTCAATAAATAAAAAAGCAGATAATTTTATTGTAGATTTTTGAAAGGGTTAAAATTTATTTGTAAGTTTGTAGTTGAAAAATATTAGTTTTATCATACTTAATTACTTCTAAAATAATTACAAATGAAAATATTCAGTTTTGGAGAATACATCGACGGAAAACCCTTTAAGGTGCTTGATGAGAGAAAAATGAGAGCCAGTGCCGGAATTATGTTCATTTTCGGATTATTCGCCTCAATTAACGGATTTATATTGAGTCGATACGAAATCATTCCATACATCATAGGTGGAATAGTTTTAAACTTTATGATAGGCTTATTTATCAACCCAAAGTATTCGCCTACCATGATTCTGGCATCAGTCTTCGTGTGGAAACAATCTCCATTACCAATTGGTGCAGTTCAGAAAAAATTTGCATGGAGTTTAGGACTGGCACTGTCTTCTACCATATTTGTACTTTCCCTTTTTTTGCAAAACGACAAAAGTTATTTTGAACCAGTTTGTTTGCTGTGTCTCATTTGTTTACTGTTATTATATCTTGAAACAGCTTTTGGCATATGTGTCGGTTGCAAGTTATACCAATTGACGGTTGCCATAAAATTGCTTCCTAAACCTAAAGAAAAACCCAACTGTATGGGGGATAGTTGTGAAAATTAATGGAGTAGCATTGTTTTAAATGAAACTTTTTAGCTTAAACATTGTAGTAATAATTTGGTAAAAGGGACAAGTAACTTTGAACCTGATATTTGATAATAAAAAAGTTAAATATAATAATAACTGTAAACAAGCTAAAGACAAGCTGAAAAAATCAAGTAGACAAATTTATTGAGGATTTTTGAAGGGATTAAGAATTTCTTTGTAAGTTTGTAAAAGTAAAATAAGCCAAATTTGCAGTGAGTTACGCGAATTTGGATACCTTTTTATGAGTTTCTCATTAAAAAAAATTATAGTGACTTTTTAGAAAAACACTGGCATACAAAAATCCAATGAAATGAAACA
>CAIZXK010000379.1 GCA_903936865.1 uncultured Bacteroidales bacterium
ACAGACCCTGACTTATTAAGGTAGTAATTTTGCATTACGTTATTAAACGTATTTGTTGATTTTGGATTATAAAAAAGACTATCATCAGTTAAGGATGGTTTTAAAGCAAACTGATAAAAACCTTTTTAAAAATTCAAACTTCCAGAATATATGAATAGCGCATTAATATAATGTAAATTAAATAAAAAAAAGAGTCATGAAAAAATCAAATGATTCCGGGCATGTAAAAAATTCAGCCCAATTTAATGAAGCAGTTGAATATGTGAGTAATATTGGAACAGATTACAATCCATCTAATCTCCAGATTCAACTAGTAACTTTACAAGCAAAAGGAATAAGTTTAAATACTATTCTTGATAAACTTGCAAAAGCTGAGCCTGTGTTAAAAGATGCAATCTACAACAGGCAAAACATTTACAATAATTTAGATCTTTACACAGCTAAAGCTTATAATGCTTTATGTTCGTCGGATGTAGATTATAAATTTTTAAGTGAAGCGAAGAGTATTTCAAAAAAGATACTTGGATCGTCGAAACCAAAAAAGAAAGGGGAACCGCCCCCGGAGGAGACCGAAATTATATTAAATTCCGTTGTCGAATCCGAAATAGTAGTAAACCCTGAAGAGGAAACAAATCGAAAAAGCCGATCTACTTCACAAAGAGGTTTTGATAAACGGATTAATAATTTTTCTAAATTCTGTTATTTACTAAGTAATGTTCCGGAATATAATCCAAATGAACCTGAACTGAAAATAAGTGAGCTGAATTTATTTAAGGTTAAAGTTTCTGAAAGTAATATTTTGGCAATTAAAGCCTCAAATGCAATGGATGATGCAAGATTGGAGCGTGATATTCAATTTTACACAGGAAAAGACAACGCTTATGAAACGTTTAAAAAAGTTAAAAGCTATATTAAAAGTGTTTATGGAACTTCGTCTCCTAAATCGAAAGCTATTTCTAAATTAACCTTTAAATTATTAAAGATGAATTAAGCTTATTAATTAGCAATTTAGCTTTTTTTTTATTATTTAAGAATGCAATATCCATCCCCTGGCTTATATTGCATTCTTTTTTTTTGCCTTTTTTATGAGTAAAGAAAACAATACATCCATTCTCATAAGTTACTATTTATCAAGCAGTTTGCTTTTTACTAGAACAACAATGTGTTTTACTAACACGATAATGTGTTTTGCCAACACAACAATGTGTTTTGCCAACACGATAATGTGTTTTGCCAACACGATAATGTGTTTTGCCAACACGATAATGTGTTTTGCCAACACGATAATGTGTTTTGCCAACACAACAATGTATTTTACCAACACGACAATGTATTTTACCAACACGACAATGCGTTTTACCAACACGATAATGTATTTTACCAACACGACATTGTTTTTTCCTGAGAGTGTAATTTTTATTGTGTTTACACAAACTTATTTACACATCCTTGAAACCTGTATTATTTCGAACGTTTAACAACACTATAAATTAGTAACTAGACGTTTAAGTTAAAATAAAAATGTTAATTTTTAAAAAATAGCTTTACTATTTTGTAAATTTGTAATTACAATTTAATACATTTTTATTATGAAAAACTTAGTATCCTTTTTAACAGTGGTTTTTTGCATGAATATATACTTAAATGCTCAAACCTGCAATTTTGATCCCAGAAGTGATGCCGTAATTGCAAAAGGTGGTTCCTTTCAATCAAAAGCAAATACTTCCCGAATACGAACAGTTAGCGATTATTTTCAACACACCAGGGGATTTTCATCTTTTGGTACCTGTTTTTTGAATGATAGCATTGGTTTTGTTGCTGATGCAGGTTCGGCATTGGAAACTTATCAGCATCCCAGAGTTATGAAAACAGTTGATGGAGGTTATACATGGTCTATTGATACTAATTTCAATTTTACCGGAGAATATCCTTACGAATTGCATTATTTCAGTAAAACAAATGCAATACTAACATTAAGCAATGGACATGTATATCGTAAATACGGTGGCAGCAATACATGGACAAGACAGATAATGAATGTAAATAATATGCCGAATAGTTTTTTATATTTTGATAGTTTAAAATGGATAGCAATAAATCATAACAATGTTTATGCATGGAATAATTTTTTTTATACGAGTAATGGAGGAAACTCCTGGACTTCGCAACCAATTCCTTTAAATCAATTCAATTCATATACTTATCAGTTTCATATTGTAGGACAAGACAGTTTAGTAACTTTTCAACAATATCTTGATACTATTGGTAAATCATTTGACGGAGGACATACCTGGACTTTTTATCCATCTAATATTGGAAGTATTAGTGTATTAAATTGTTTTTACAAAATAAACAGTAAAAAATGGTTTATAAGTGCTGCCGGTTTAGATGCATTATATAAGACAGAAGATGCAGGAATTACCTGGACATCGTGCAATCTTGTACTTGATATCTGGGAACACATTTCAGATATATCTTTTGTAAATAATTCAACAGGATATGCTTTTACGTATAATTATAAAAAAAATTATGAAACCACTGATGGAGGAAACTCCTGGCATTTGTTTAAAGATTTGAGCAGTTGCAGCAATGGAGGTGCTATAAATGCAGTAGCTGAAACTCCAGACAAAAGTATTGTTTATTTTCTAACAACTTGTCAGTATGTTGGCTGTATTGCCAATCCCAATTCATTTCAGTATAGTTGGTCACCTGCTTCGAATATTTCCAACCCAACGGCTGCCGAACCGGTTTTATTTCCGCAAATAACTACAAATTATATTGTAACCTCTACTTCCAGCTATCAGAATTGTGTTGCCAAAGATACCATTCAGGTAGTAGTATATAATATTCCTGTATTTGCCGGGTTTGTTAATAGTGCTACAAATTTTGGGAATGATACAACACTAAGTTGTGGTAAATCGGCAAAATTAAATGTAAGAACCTATATAACAAATCAGGATATAGTAAACAAAGATCCAAGCGGTGAATGGTTTAGTGTATCATCAGGAACATCAAAAACCATCAGACAAGTATTTTCAATAAATAAAGATACAGCCTTTATTGTCTGCGAATCGGGATTAATAAAAAAATCAATTAATGGAGGAAGATCATGGAATGTTGTTTCAACTAATACAAATGCTACCTTAAATTCCATTCAGTTTGTAAATGATTCCATTGCTTTTATTTGTGGCGAAAAAGGTGATTCATCACCTGCTGTATTGCTAAAAACAACAAATGGAGGCAATACATGGGATAGCATTAATACCGGAATTACAGGAAAGTTAACTGTTGTATGGTTTACTGATATTGATACAGGTTACATTGCTGGAGGTGACAATGTAAATGCTAAGATCTTAAAAACTGTTGATGGAGGAATAAACTGGACTATATTAAACACCGGAAATGGTGGAATGTATTTTAATGGGATGTATTGGAAAAATAGTCTAACAGGATATATCGGTGGATACGGAGGAAACTTTAAAAAAACAAGTGATGGTGGCAATAGCTGGCAGAATATTAATACTACATCATCGTTAAAATTTAATTGTATCAATTCACCTGATGGCAATACAATTTATGCAGCCGGTGTATCGGGCAATAACGGTTTTATCGGAAAACTAAATTCAACTCAAACTAATTTCGTTACTACTATTATTCCTAATTTCAGCATTGCCGGAGAGGTTAAGAGTTTAGCCTTTGAACCGGATGGATACGGATATTTCTGTTACCACGATCCTTATGATGGCACATGGGATCCTTTTACTGGTGGTGTTGTTGCCAGAATAGATGCAACAAATAATGTGATAAAATGGAGTAATACATTGCAACATGATGGTAGTTTTGTAACTTTAAACAGATTATACGGAATCAGCTTCAATAAGAAAGGATATGGTTATGTGGTAGGCGAAAACGGATATATTGCCAAATACAACACATTAACATACAATTGGCAGCCACAAACTTATCTGAGTAATCCATATATCAGGAATCCTATCGCCAGCCCTACACAAACTACAAATTATACGGTAAGTACTATAAATTCCATTGGAAATACTCAAAATCAATGGGCTAATATAAGTGTTCCCAAATTAAATGTTACATTACTAAGCCACAATGTACAGCTTAATTGTGGCGATTCTGCATTAATTAAATGTGTATCTACATCCTATAACGGACCAAATCCACTAAGTTATTTATGGACACCGGCTACAGGTTTATCAAACAATCAGCTGCAAGGTCCTTATGCAAAACCTTTTTCAGATACCTGGTACAAAGTAACAGTAAGCGAAACTGGTGGCTGCCAGTTTAAAACGGATTCTACGCTGGTAGATGTAAGTCCTATGTCTGCTCCATCCATTTGCATGGTAACATTTGATCAGCAAACGAATAAGAATAAAATTATCTGGACCAAGCAGGCAAACAAAAACAAAATAGCTTCTTACAAAATATATAAGGAAACAACATCCGCAACTCAATATAATCTGATTGGAACAGTTACAGGTGACAGCCTTAGTGAATTTATTGATTACTCATCCTACCCCGATCAGCTATCTGCCCGGTATAAGTTATCTTTAACAGATACGTGTGGTATGGAAACAGATCAGGGAGGTTTTCATAAAACCATGCATTTAACAATAAATACTGGTGTTAATGGCAACTGGAACCTGATATGGGAGCCTTATGAAGGATTTACTTATCCAACTTATAAAATATACAGAGGTGATAATCAAAACAATTTAACGTATTTAACATCCGTTCAAAGTAATATTACAACTTATACGGATGTTAATCCACCATCGGGTAATATGTATTATCAAATTCTATTAGCATCATCAACATTCTGCAATTCGACAAAGACAACTTATACCGGTTCCAAATCCAATATTGTAAGTAGTGCAAATATAGGTATAAATAATTATGGGATTAATCAATCACTACTTATTTATCCAACTGTTACATCTGATTTTATAACTATAATTCAGAAATCAGAAATAATAAAAGAAGCATTGGTTGAAATTCTGGATATTAGTGGCAGGGTTGTATTTAAACAAAAACAAAGTGATAAACATTTAAAAATCAACATTAATTTTTTATCAAAGGGATTATATTTTCTGAGATTTGAAAATGAAATCATTCAGAAAATCATAAAAATATAAGTTGTCTTGTCCTAACATAGGTTGACAAAGAAAGGATTTTTTTTATTTAAATCTTTTTGCTTTATCAAAAAGATAGAAAAAATCAGTTTTAATCCGCGTTTACGGAACGTATCCGTGTTATCAGCGTTGCAAAGTTTTGTGGCGTAAATGCTATGAGGTCGGTCTTGCTTCGTTACATTAGACGACCCCATCTCCAACCCTTCCCCTAAAAAGGGAAGGGAGGTTCTTCGACATTTTCTTTTGTGGTAAATTGTGGGTGTTTATATTTATAAATTCAATTTGTTATTATACAGCGAACCAACTCCTCTCTTTTCAGGAGAGGTTGGGTGAGGTCGGTTATGTTTTGTTATATTTATAAATTATATGGTACGCTGATGACGCTGATTCCTAAAGGGAAACGCTGATAAAAACGGATTTTTTAAATTTATCAAAAAAAATCCGGTTTAA
>CAIZXK010000380.1 GCA_903936865.1 uncultured Bacteroidales bacterium
AGATTTTATTTTGTTAAATGAATAACAATAGCATATTATTACAAATAGTAAGTATATTATAATTTAAAAGTGAAAAGTGAAAATTAATTTTGTGTGAAATTGACAGATAAACTAAAAAGCAGGTTTTATTATTAACGCTTACATCCGTCAGAACAAAAAGACGGGTTTTATTACTAACGCTTACTTCCGTCAGAACAAAAAGAAGTGTTTTATTACTAACGCTTACATCCGTTAGAGCAAAAAGACAGGTTT
Source organism: uncultured Bacteroidales bacterium (assembly GCA_903936865.1). Classification (GTDB taxonomy): domain Bacteria; phylum Bacteroidota; class Bacteroidia; order Bacteroidales; family JACABE01; genus JACABE01. Next base: position 253 of record CAIZXK010000380.1, read on the forward strand.
TATTAGTAACGCTTACTTCCGTTAGAGCAAAAAGACATCTTTTATCACTAACGCTTACTTCCGTTAGAACAAAAAGACAGGTTTTAGTATTGTTATTTACTTAAACATAAGCTCACGGAAATATATAAAATCATATTGCTGTTTTATATTACACTTAATCAATAATTTGATATTCCTTAAGTTTGGGCAATATCTTTGCTTTGAGTATATCATGCAATATTTTTATTTCTTTCATTTTGTCAATGCAAAGATTTTCGTCAGCCAAGGCTTGTTTTATTTGCCACCAGCCTGCATCATAAGTATCTATTTTAAATTTATTGGTTCGCAATTGATTGAGATGTGCAAAATAGAATTTGTATATCTCTTTTCCTTTGTTTAATACTGCGGTAGCTTCGGCTGACAACTGATTAGTTGCAAGCCATTGCGATACAAAAGTATCGGTAGCATTAGCCATGCTCAAAGCTATATCGCTATCGGTAACATCCCAGTTTTTTACTTCCGAAACTTTGAACGGAAAAAAATGATTGTGTATCTGATATGTCTTTTTTTCGTATTCCACATCTTTTAATGCTGCTGTTTGATTGCTGTTGCAGAATAAATTCCAAACCGTACAATCTGCTATAAACTCATCACTAACCCCACCCTGTGGTTTCATAAACTGATCGCGGTCATTTAACCAGGTAGCTTTCGGAATACGCTGAGCTGCATGTACTATCATTGATTTCTCAAAATTATCTGCTGTTACTGAATAAGCACCTGCATTAACAGCTGGACCCGATAAAAAATAAACAATGTTTTGATTTTGAAAATCATTTCTGCCTGCCATTAATGAAGCAATAAATCCATCGGAAATTCTATCGCGCTTATCTTTATTTTCTGCTTTAACTGATATTGCAGAACCTAATGGTGGGAACTTGTGAATTGCAGGAGGGCGGTTAATCCATTTGCTTAAAAATTTGTCTTTATGAATAGAGCGGAATAATTTTGTATCTATTTTTTCAACATTTTCGTTAAATACATCAAGTTCGATTATTTGATTTTCTAAATTATTATGTTCATTTAACTTCCATATAAGCATACCAATCGGAAAAGCATTATTCTTTTTAGTTCCTTCAAAATTAGCAGATGAGAAAACGAAGCCTCTTTCAAAAATAAAATCAAAAACCTTGTCTCTTAACTTTTGGTCGTTATTTGAATTAATGTACTTTAAGGTTGAGAAAAGTGCTAAATGACTTGCTTTATCTTTAAACTCGTATTTTATACGATATATAAATTGCGAAAAGAGCTCACGCGATACTTCGCCTAAGTCTTCTCTGTGCATATATTTTCTTAAGCGGGTTTCGGTAACATCTTTTTTATTACTTCCTTTCGAAGCTCCGGCAGAAGCTGTAGCAAAAGGAGGATTAATGAAAATAATCCATTTTATTTTGGGGTTATTAAGGTCGTTGCGTAGCTTTTCGGGCAATTTCCAGTTAAGCTCAAAAGCAAGCCCTGCTTTATCGGCAAAAACATTTTCAATATCATCATTCAGGTAATCGTACTGGAAAATAGTAGCATCGGCAAATAATTTGTCTATATGTTCTTTATCTTCTTTATATAAGGTAGAAAGATAGCAATACTGCAAAGCTTGCTGTGGCAAATGATATTCGAGATTGCCCGTACCTGCTGCCATATCCCAGAGGCGGTACTCTCCACTCTGCCACCAGTTTTTGCCAATGGTTTTCTCAATATAATCAAGTGCTTTGTTAGCAAACTTCAAAGGAGTAAAAAACTCACCATGAAACCTTCGCATCGTATCATCGGTAAGCCTGTCTATTTTTGCAAGTATGGCTCTTATAATGTCAATATCCCTCACTTTATCAAACAAACCCCAGAAATGCTCATAATCTTTGGCAAGTATTTTCTTTTCTTTAATTTCACCGGCTTGCCCTATTCTGAAAAAAGCACGGCTTTGTTCTTTTATAAAAGTAGTATTATCTTTCTGTATATCGCTAACAAAGTATCGGCTGGTTTTAAATCCATTTCTTACCGAATCGCCAAATATTTTGTTCCAGTAATCAAATACTTCTTCAAAATTACCTTCGTTTATTTGTTTTTTATCTTCATGTTCAATCTTCAACTGGTTGGTAAGATACTTGCTTAATTGCTCTGCAAACACTAAAAACACCGCTTGCTCCGAAATATTATATACATGCACATCTCTGGCAAGCTGCGTATCCGAAATATCCTGCACCAATTGTTTGTCGGGCATACTTGGTGCCAAATCCCAATCGTATTTTTCTTGGGCATCATCATAAAAAGTTTTCCATAATGCTGTCTCAGTTAAGATGGATTCGTTTTGGTCGGCAATGCAAATAATTGGTGGAATAGGTTTGTTAATAAAACCATCAAATTTAAGTCTTCTAACATAATATAATGTTTGAGCAATAATTTGCGAACGGGCTTTCAGGTTGGTAAAATTCTTATCATATTTAAATTCAAAGAGAACACGAGGTGTATATAAATCGTGCCTGTCGGCAGTATCATACATAATATCGAAATACTTTGCATAAGCATTTTTAATATCCTCTTCGGTTTTACCCTTTTTAATTCTGTCAAAAAATTTATTAAGGTCTATTTGCGACATACTTCAGGTGTTATATTAGTATTTACTCTGTTTTTTAGAATAGTAGAATATGCTACAAATGTATTACTATTTCTTATAAATTGCACAAATATTCTGCAAATAGTTGTTAATTCAGTTACATTGTGTTTATTTTATAAAAAAAAACTCCGCTTTGCAGCGGAGTTTACGTAAAAAACTAACTAAATACTAAAACAAGTATAAATGATTGAAATAGTCAAAAATATTAATGCATATTATCAAATTGATCCATCATAATAGTAAGTAATTTGTATTCTTTTTTGTCGTTAGCGTTTTTATCAAACACATAAAGAGTAGTTGCTTTACGGTAAAACATAACAGCAGTTGTATGTTTGCAATAAACACATCCATTTTCTTCTAAATCTTTTACAGAGTACAATTTTCCTTTTTCAAATTCCATTATATCAATATTATTACATAAAAATGCAAAGATACTATAAAATCAATATGAATAGTAAAAAGATAGTTTATATCTTTATTTTAACTCCATTATTTATAATATATTTTACTCTCCCATGCTTCCAATGGTAGGCGAAATGATTAATCTTATTTATACAGGTTCGCCAGTAGTCACTTATAACTGGATTGATGATAAAGATGTATTGTTTTCAAATCTGGTTAACCCTGTGTTTACAATACAGAATCAAAATTTTACATCTATTTATCTTTACGTACAAAATCAATATGGTTGCATCGACAGCATTAGTAAAAACATTATTACTAGTGATAAAGTAAACATTTGGGTTCCAAATTCATTTACTCCAAACGAGGATGGAATGAATGATGTATATAAATTGGAAACTGCCACAGATCTTGATGTCTTTAACTTTTATATATACAACAGATGGGGACAACTTATTTTCGAAAGTACCAATATTAACTATGGTTGGGATGGTAAATATATGAATGAATATGTAAAACCCGATGTATATATATGGACATTAATTTACTCTGGAAAAAACTCTAAAGTAAGTCAGCGAAAAGAAGGTACAGTTAATGTTATAAGATAAAAAACTGACTTTGTAATAAAGCAATTGTTGTCAGCTTTGGCTTTATACCTAATGTTTACTTCCGTTAGATTAAAAAGAGAGGATTACGTTCACTTATTAATTGGTAAATATATTTCTTATAAAAAGGAAATTAACCATTCCGACAACATATTTATGATGTCGGAACGGTCAATTTCTAATTTGTATTCCTGATATATTATGGCGTTATTACTACCACACCATTTGTCAGATTTTCATCTATTTTAACCAGATCGGAAATATCAACTACCCCATCACCATTAAGATCATAAACTA
>CAIZXK010000381.1 GCA_903936865.1 uncultured Bacteroidales bacterium
AATTAAATGAAAAAGATTTACGAAAAGCATTCTTAATTTATTTCCTTACTTCAAGTTTTCCCAATACCATTTTACAGCTTCTTTTAATCCCTGTTGCAGATTATGTGAAGGTTTGTAACCCAATAAGGTTTGAGCTTTATTGATACTTGCTAATGAGTGAGGGATGTTGCTTTAGCTGTTAGCTGTTAGCTGTTGGCTCCCTTCGACTCCGCTCAGGGCAAGTTCGACTCCGCTCAGAACGAGTATTGAATGCTGGCGGATTATTCTTTTTATAGAACACGGATGACACAGATTAGACTGATTTACGCAGAGTTTTGATTCCTCTGTGTAACTCTGTGTATTCCTCTGTGTAACTCTGTGCAATTTCATTCACTCCAGACTGTTCGTTTAATATAATCGATAATTATTGAACAATTTCCCAAAAACCACCTTTATCGGATCCCATTCGTTTCAGCTTTCCGGCATTTTTTAAATTTTCGATATCTCTTGCTATTGACCTTCTTGTTACATTTAATTGTTGCGCCAATTTACTGGTAGTAATTGTTTTATTGTTCTTTATTAATCTCAAAATAGAATCTTCCCGATTTTCTGTGACACTTTCTGTGACATTTTCTGTGACATTTTCTGTGACATTTTCATGTGAGCCTTTAAACAATGTGATCATGACACCTCTGCCCAATTCTTCGAACAATGGCTCCGGTTTTCCGGCCTTCTGGAAACCATCTTTGATTTTTTCGACACCTCTTCCCCAGGCTTCGATATATCCAGCTTTAAAGAAAATTTCAGCTATTAGTCTGTTTCTGGGTATAGAAGGGTGTTTTTGCAATAGTTTCTCTATGGTGATCTCATCAGGCAATTTTCCGGGATTCCAAAGCATAAGTTTATCATCGTACACGCTCAGTTGGATATGAACGCCGATATAGTCTTTGTGTATAATCGCGTTCAGAATCGCTTCTCTTAATGCTTCTTCGGGATATTCCAGTTCTTCGATGCGTTGCAGTCCTTCATATCTGATGGGTGAAATCAAGTATTTTGCACGGAGGGTTTCTATGACTTTTTCGGGCATTTCAAAAATATTCCCCTCGATAACATCCTGAAATCTTAAATCATGATCACTATCGCCAAAACGACCAATTTTAAAAGTAACAGAACTAAAGAACCGAAGCGGGTCATGCCCGAAAAGGAGTATGGCTGCGTTTTTAAGTTTACCTGATTCTGTTATTAGTTTCAGTTTTGAAATAATATTTTGCAGATCATCGGTTTCGGTTTCTGGTAAGAGGCGGTTTGCTTTGATGGCCCTTCGGAGAAACTTCCTTACTACTTTTTCATCAATATCGCTAAAACCAGCGCTTTCTACTGGCAATTCATCAAAAGTACGTCCCATCTTTTTCAAGATAAAGTGTTGAAGTTCGGCACCTTTCAACTCCTGTTTTATGCTGCCACTTTTCACGTAATAAATCCCTTTGAAGGCAATTGGAACAATGCTTTGTGGGACTATTATTTCGAGATATTCCTTTTCGGCTTCTTCAATTAAATGAACATCAACGATAATTCCAAGATAGTTGATTACTTTGTTTGGTAGATCTTCGAGTAATTTCTTACATTCTTTCGCTCCTACCACCTTGCCATCATCTCCAACTCCGATGAATAGGCTACCGCCCTGAGTATTTGCAAAAGCACATAAATGCTTGAGGTACTCATCACGCCAACTCACTTTGAATTCTGTCTTTTGTGATTCTTTCATCAGGAATTATTGGAAAACCTAAAATCCGCAAGGATTTTTATTAGTGCTTTATTAAATGATAGTTATGGATTTTTGCTGTCATTTAATTATTTTATAAAATTTGCGTAACTTGTACTGAGCGAAGTCGAAGTATTCGTGTAATTCGCGGGCAATAAATTTTTTATTTGCGGATTTAAGGGAAAATAGTTTACAGACCTTTACAGAGTAATTTAATCACTCCAAACTACTCTTTTAATATAATCGGTATAGCTTAATATTATTCTTACCACCTTATCGTTCTCATTGGACATAGAATAATCGGATACGGTTCTGAAATTTCTTTGATTTCCAATTTTTTGATATTGAAGTTGAATTAATCCCTGTAAAATTCTTTCCGGATTTAAACCCACCATCATTACGCTGGCTTCTTCCATGGCTTAATGTCTTTCGTGTGCATCACGTATGTTTAAGGATAAGTAATTCATACAATCAGTTTATTTATTATCAACTACTTGCCAATACCCCCCTTTGGCAGGTCCGATGCGTTTGAGGATGCCGATTGCTTTCAGTTTGGCAATATTCTCTTTGATTTTCCGCTGCGATATTCCAATCATTTCAGCCAAAACACTAGTTGTAATATCTTCCCTTTCAGTAATATATTGCAATATTAAACTTTGATTATCGGTGACCTTATCGGTGACCTTATCGGTGACCTTGTTGGTAGCGTTCTCATTTGAGTTAATGCTTATCCAAAAAGCATCGGTAAAACGAAAGTCAACTTTGTTTCCATTACCGATACAGGCATCTCTAACACGTTTAACACATGTACCAGCTTTTTCCATGAAATCGGTTCTAGACAGCAAATCCACTAACAATCTATTTCTTGCTTCACTCCTTTTTCCGAAATCCGATTCAGGAAACAGAAGCTCACCCTTATTATTGATAACAATACTACTTTTCAATTTTTCAATAGCGATAGTATCACCAAGGAAATAGTCGAAATGAATAATAGCATTCACAATAGCCTCACGATAAGCTTCAATCGGGTATTCAGGAAACTCTTTTCGTTTAATATCTTTAATTTCATAACGAACTGGTATAAGTTCTTTAAGGTAGTTTATTGCAAATTCGATATTTCCTAGGATGCCACGATCAATTTACCCCGTTAGATAATTATTCAACCTTAACTTTATATATCTTTTACCCCATGATGTTTTCAAATATTTTTCTCGATGTGTTGCATCTTGTTGGTTTAGACAAAATTCGCAATAAACTAATATTAAAGGTCTTCTGTTTTTAGTTGATTGAACTTGACCATCATTGTGCAATTTCATTCTATTTTTCAAGTCCTTGGTATAACCAACATAAAATTGTTTGTCTTTTTCACTTTTTAATACATAAACGTAGTAGTTCATGTTTTCTTATCTAACGGGGTGAACTTTTTTATCAAGAATTTCTACACGTTCATCATCGTTAAAATGGATACATCTGATTTTTGAACTGATTACATATTTGTAAGGTTCTTTTGCAAAATATAAAGCTCCCGCATTTGTGAAACCTTCATCTGTTAATAAACGTAAATTTTGTTATATTTCTTCTTTTGGCAAATTGTATGAAATACCAGCCAGTTTTAAATAATATGTAAATTTTTCATCATCAAAGTCTTTCCAATCAAAATTACTACAAATTTGTTCGTCAAATCTTACTTTTCCCGATTTAATTGCCAGAGTCAGAATCTCGTTTCTTGTCATTTTCTGGGAATTAGCTCCCATACGCATAAAGAATCCGTTTGAGCAAGAATAGGGTTTATTATTACCCTCAGAAACCACAATAACTATAACATTAGCTACTTCTACCAGATTAATAATAATTGATGGGTCGCAATTATAGGCAATATCTTGTATCTGAGATTTTAACCTATTCGATGCATCTATTCCTTTAGGAAACCCGGAGTCAGTAATACCCAGATAAATAACACCACCGGATGCATTGGCAAATGCAACTATTTCTTTTTGAAGACTTTTATCGAAAGATTCTTTGAATTCGATAAATTGTCCTTCACCTAATTCACTAATTTTTTCTATGCTATGTGTATCTACCACGAACTTACTTGATTAAAGAAAAGTTAATTTCGGAAATGAGGAAATGATTGGTCAGATTTTTACTGATTTTTATCTGTGCTTATCAGTTTAATCTGTATTACTTGTAATGAGTAAAGATGAAGTATCGGTATTCTAATTCTCGCTCCAAACTACTCTTTTAATATAATCGGTATAGCTCAATATTATTCTTACCACCTTATCGCTCACATTGGGCATAGAATAATCGGATACGGTTCTGAAATTTCTTTGATTTCCAATTTTTTGATATTGAAGTTGTATTTTTTGTTATTAATTGGAAAACAGTTACTTCGAATTCGCTCAGTACAACTGACGCTGATTTTAAGGATTAAAATGGTTTTTTATTTGGTGTAATTTGCGGATATGTTTTAGTTTACAGCTTCTTACTTTTTATTGTATGTTTGAATTTAAGTACTGTAAAGTTGAGTTCAATCGTAGTTTCTGCTTCTGTGGTTTGAAAATCATCATCTAAAAGTTCTGCAATTATTCTACCACTTTTTTCTAATAGCGTCTGTTTTTGTTTGT
>CAIZXK010000382.1 GCA_903936865.1 uncultured Bacteroidales bacterium
GCAAAATAATTATCTGAATATTCTTAATTTAAATAAATATATGTTGCTAATATGTTGGTATTGAGGTATTAATAAATATATCAATCAATTCAAGTATTTTTAAACACTACATAATCAAGTAAATAACATTGCATAGTAGGATTATTTATTTTTTTAATAACAAATATATTCAAAAATAATCAATTTTCACTATTTAACAGAAATAATCTGTTTGAATTCACGTATTCGAACTCATATAAATTGTTCATTAACTATAATATTGCGATTTTTGTAAAATATTTTATAACTCGAATGCGATTAAATAAAATAGTCTTCTGCAAATTAAACAAATTTTCTAACAAATAAATAATCATATAAAATGTTTTCAAAAATCAAATTATTTCAAAAATCAATTACTTTTACAATTGTGTTTTTAAGCTTTTTTATGGGGATAAATGCACAAAACTATGTTGAAATCGGAACAGGAACTGTTTCGAATACCATGCCAATATACTCCTATTGGAATTATTCATGGAGTTCGATGATCTATCCTCAAAGTGCTTTAGGTACAGCAAAAACGGTTACAAAAATTGCTTTGAATTGCACAAACGGACCTAAAACAGTAACTAATCAGAAAATTTATATCAAGCACACAACCAATGCAATATATGGAAGTGCAGGATATGAAGATCCAACAAATAATGCATATACATTAGTTTATGATGGTAATCTCTCATTTGTAAATGGTTGGAATGAAATAGATATTACGGATTTTGTTTATAACGGAACTGATAATATATCAATACATTGGGAAAACAGATGGAATAATACCTATGGACCAAACTTTAATTCCTCAGCATCAACAACAAATAATAATAAAAATTGCGGGAATGATCAAAGCTTTCCAACAACAGGCGGTACTTTAAATCCATATCCAGGTAGCTTGCCAAATATGCGTTTTTATTATGCAAGCAGCGGTCCTTCAACTCCATCAAATCCGATTCCTGCTGATAATGCAGCAAAAGCATCTGCAAGTAATGCATTATCATTTGATTTGGGTGCAAATACTATCAATTACGATTTATTTTTTGGTATAGATTCTGCTAATGTAGCAAGTTTAAATGCCTCAGTAAAAGTTGTAAATAATGCTACAGTTGCAGCAGCTGGTACATATTCTTATACACTACCTTTATTATTAACTTCTAAAACAAAATATTTCTGGAGAGTAGTCGCAAAAAGCGGAGCTCAAACAGAAGTTTCACCTTTATGGAAATTTATTACAGAAGCAATTATTGCAAATTTCCCTTATAATCAAACGTTTGAAGATTCAACAGTTTTTTACCCTGGTTGGTATGGTAATTATACCGATTGGACTTATACAACTTCAGGTTATGATGCAATTTGGCATACAAGCTCTTCTTCTTATATGGGTACAAATTGTGCTTATGCATTTCCATCTATAAGTTCTACTTTATCTTCATTAACATCACCACGTTTCAATTTGCCTGCAAATCATCGTATTTCCTATTGGTGGAAAAACACTATGGTTTCTGGAAACGACGCTTTTTATTTTGAAGTTTCAACCAATGGTGGAACAAGCTGGACAGTTTTAGATACATTAGTTGCTTCAACGGCAATGAATGCTTATGTGCAAAAATTTAAAGATTTAAGTACATATGGTTCAACTAATTTTAAATTTCAATTTCGCTACCAAAGAGGAACTGCAACAAGTGTTAGAGATTGTTATATTGATGATATCAAAGTTGAAGCAATTCCAACAGGAGCAACAATGACTTTAAGTAGTGGAACATTAAATTTCAATGATTTATATGTAAACGGGATTACTAAAAAGAAAGTTGTTATCGGAAATATTGGAACAACAAATCTCGTTATTTCCGGAATTTCCTCAACAGCACCATTCAGCTGTAGCTATACGGGTACTATTTTGCCAGGAGCAACTGATACTGCAACAATTTTATTTACTGCAACAACAGCCGGAAATTTCTCAGGAAATTTAACTATTAATAATAATGGAACTGGAAATAATGTAATATCTGCTACAGGAAATGTATTGCCATTATTATCAAATTTATTCGAAAATTTTGAAAGCACACCTGTTAATACAATTCCGGCAAATTGGAATAAACTAAGAAGTAAAGATCCATATCAAGTTGTAAATGATATTGTTGTAAAAAATTCTTCTTTTGACGCTTATTCTGCTCCTAATGTAATAAAGATGTATAACAATACCGATACTGTTTCTCCATTAATTCTGATTACTCCTGGTTTAACTAATTTTGCAACTGATTCATTAAAGTTTTTTGCTTCAAAAACTTATGGAAATACTGCAATTGTAAAATTAATTGTTGGATTAATGGATGATCCTTATAACGAAGCTTCTTTTGTTCCTGTTACAACAATTACATTGGCAGATTCAATGGTTCGGTATATAATTGCTTTTGATCCTACCAATACAAAACCATATATTGGATTCAGACATGCACATTACAAACCAAGTCAAAGTATCTGGATTGATGATGTATCATGGCAGGGAAATAATGCTACTGTTCCAAATTCTGCCGCAGTTATCCAACCTTTAAATAATGCTATTAATGTTATTACATTACCAACATTAAAATGGACTTCAACAGGTGGAAATCCAACAGGATACAGATTAAACATAGGAACCAATAATCCTCCTTCTAATGTTTTAAGTAATGTTGATCTGGGTAATGTTACATCTTATGCAATTACTTCAGCATTGTCTTATAACACAACTTATTACTGGCAAGTTACTCCTTACAATGCAACAGGAAATGCTACAAATTGCCCTGTATGGAGTTTTACAACTTATGCAGATCCTACAATTGTAAATTTACCATGGACAGAGGGTTTTGAAAGCGTAACTCCAACAACTAACAATGCAGATGTACCTTTGGGCTGGACAACACAAAACGGAGGAATGCAATCAACATACTGGGATGTAATTCTGAACAATGCAACTTATACAGATAATGCACATACCGGACAAAAAGCCATGAATAATATGTTCAGTATGTTAGGTTCAAATAACGATTGGATGTTTACACCAAAAATCCAGTTAACTGCAGGTACAGCTTATGATTTCAGTTTTTGGTACAAAGCTGCAATATATATAGAAAATGGAGATACAACTTTCGAGAAATTAGCTGTTTATATGGGTACTGCTGCTGATTCTTCAGCAATGGGACAGGTAATGTTTAAAAATGAATTTATGCGTTTTCCAACTTATGTGCAATGTATCAAAACATTTACACCAGCAGCTAGTGGTGGATATGTTTTTGGATTTCATTCATACAGCGATCCTTTACAATGGATTACTTTTGTTGATGATGTAAAATTATCATTGGCAACTTCAGTTGATGAAAATGAAAAATCAACATTTACAATTTATCCAAATCCATCAAATGGTGAATTTGTTATCAGATTAAGTGAAAACAATTCATCAGACAAATTAATTACAGTTACAAATTTGTTAGGTCAGGAGGTATATCGTTCTGTATCAAACAAACAATATAACTACATTAATTTAAAAAATGTAGATAAAGGGATTTATTTAATCAGAATTTCATCAAGCAATTCAGATACAATTAAAAAGCTCATCATCAATTAAGTTATGATGTTTTTATACCCTAAGTATAAGCTCCACTTTATTGTGGAGCTTTTTTTTAATCAAAATCAAATTTTTTCAAAATCAATATTATATGAATAAAATCAGATTATTTGCTTTACTTATATTAAGTATAGCTCTGTTAACAACTTCATGTCAAAAAGATGAAGATCCGATTATTAATCCTTTATTACCAACTTTAAGCACTGCCATTGTCAGCAATATTACTGCTGATTCAGCATTATGTGGCGGAAGTATTATTTCAAATGGCGATCTGGCTGTACTTTCAAGAGGAGTGTGTTGGTCAACATCACCAAACCCGACAATTGTCAATTCAAAGACAAGTGATAGTTTAGAAAATACTAGTTTTAAAAGTCGTATATCGGGATTAAGCGAAAATACCAACTATTATGTAAGAGCTTATGCCATCACAGCTAATGGAACTGCTTACGGTAATGAAGTTAATTTTAAAACCAATACCATTAAAAAAGAATTATTCAAAAAAATGCTGGCATGGATGTGTGGCAGTTTTAGTAGTCATAATCATGCAGATACAACAGTAAATCAGTATATTGTAGATGTTAGGTTCCACATGAACCAAATCTGGGCAGATAGAGATAGTACAGGAAATATTTATTGGTTATATGTAGAACAAGCTTATGCAAGTTCACCTAATTCTCCATATCGTCAACGAATTTATAAAATTATGATTGATGCAGCTGGTAACATATATGACGAAATCTATGCAATTCCTGGAGCTTCAACATATTTGCATGGATATGATAACCCTTCAGTTTTCAATAATTTAAATGCTTCAACTTTAACTATTAAGGATGGATGTAATGTTAATTTTCAATGGATTGAAAATGGACAATATTTTAAAGGGAATACAGAGTCTAATAATTGTTTGGCGAATGGAGTACCTGGCGTTTCATACATTACTTCCGATGCAACTATTCATTCAAATTACATGACTAGTTGGGATAAAGGTTATTCATCATCCGCTGTTTGGGTTATGGGGCCTGATTGGCCTTATATTTTTGATAAAATTGATACGTATCCTTTCGTTTCATTTAAATAGAAGTATAAATTAAATTTGTTGTTTTTTACTGTTTTTTTATACTAATTTATTCAGGAATTTTTTACTGTTTTGAAAACCATTTATATCATTATGATAAAGCAATGATGTATATGGTTTTTTAATTATGCATTCTAATTAAATTAAACTACTTGGTTTCTAAACAATAATGAAGATAATAACTAAAATACAAACACAAAATTATTGCTGTAGATGGACTAATAAATCATTATTTTAGATTCTAATTTGATGATTCAAATCAAAATAAAAATTCTTATCTTTGCCATTCTATAATTAATATCATAAAAATAATCAATAAAAACATATTCAAATGATTACTGATAATTTTATAAAACGTCATAATGGACCTCGAGCAGAGGAGGTTGAATTGATGTTGAAAAAAATTGGCGTTGCTTCTCTGGATGAACTTATTGACAAAACAGTTCCTTCATCTATCCGCTTAAAGCATGCACTTGATTTGCCAAAAGGAATGAATGAGTTCGAATATATGAACCATATAAAAGAGATTGGTACGAAAAACAAAATCTATAAAACATACATTGGGATGGGGTATTACAATACGATTACTCCTGGAGTAATAACCCGAAACATATTAGAAAATCCGGGTTGGTACACTTCCTATACTCCTTATCAGGCTGAAATATCACAAGGTCGTCTGGAAGCTTTATTAAATTTCCAGACCATGGTAATTGATTTAACTGCCATGCCAATTGCTAATGCTTCCTTATTGGATGAAGGGACAGCTGCTTCCGAAGCTATGATTATGTTCTTCAATTCCCGTTCACGTGAATCAGTAAAAAAAGGAGCAAATCAATGTTTTGTTTCCTGTGATTTGTTTCCACAAAGTATAGATGTTATTCATACACGTGCAACCGCCTTAGGAATAGAACTTATATATGGTGATTGTGATACTTTTAAATTTACAGAAAAGGTATTTGGTGCCATCATACAATATCCAAATCAAAATGGCGAAATTATCGATTATATCGATTTTGTTGCAAAAGCAAAAGCTAATGGTAGTTTTGTGGGAGTTGCTACAGATTTAATGTCGTTGGCATTGTTAACACCTCCAGGAGAATGGGGTGCTGATTGTGTATTTGGAACTTCCCAAAGATTTGGAATACCAATGGGTTATGGAGGTCCTCATGCTGCTTTCTTTGCCTGTACCGAAAATTTTAAACGTCAGATTCCGGGTCGAATAATTGGTATTTCTCAAGATGCACAGGGAAACAGAGCATTACGTATGGCTTTACAAACACGTGAACAACACATCAAACGTGAAAA
>CAIZXK010000383.1 GCA_903936865.1 uncultured Bacteroidales bacterium
TGCTAATTAAATTTAATTTTACTTTTTAAGTTAATAGATTGTTTAGGAGTGTGTTACATGGAAAAACATATTAATTTTGATTTAAATTCCAGGATTTTTAGTTTATCTGATTTATTTATTTAATTTATATTTATGAACTAATTTTGTACAAAATGGAGAAGCTTAATTATGAAACCAGCGATTTTATAAAAAAACAGGATCATGTTGATAAACCTTTAGAAAATGATTTTTTATCAGATTCCCAAATTCCCGAAAATGAATTTATTCACATTATAAATGAACTTCAATTAAAACAGAAAGAACTTGAATATCAAAATGAACAGATACTTCAACAAAATGAACAGATAAAAAAAACAGCTGATAAATATTATAATTTATATGAATTTGCATCCACAGCAAATTTCACATTATCAAGAAAAGGACGAATACTTGAGTTAAACCATTCAGCATCCATGCTATTGGGAAAAGAAAACGAAAATCTTATAGAAATTGATTTTGATACTTTTGTAGTAAATGAATCAAAACCAAACTTTACTCTATTTCTGGAAAAGGTATTTAATGCCATGGATAAGCAATCTTGTAAAGTTGAGCTTATTAAAGATTCTTCAATAACATTACAGACTTATATTACTGCAATTTCAGATCAAAATAAGGAGATTTGTTATATAACTGTACAGGAAATAGAACAAGAAAAAGAAAATGACTTATTATCATCCTTTCTGAAATATTCACCGGTTTATACCTATATAAAAGAAGTAAAACCAACAGAGAGTAAGGTGTTGTTTGCAAGTGAAAATTTCATCGATATGATTGGAGTAGCCGGTTCTGAAATGATTGGTAAAACCATGAATGAATTATTTCCTGCTGATTTCGCAGCTAAAGTTACTACTGACGATTGGTCAGTAGCTTCCGGAGATAAAGCAATAAAATATGATGAGTTTTTTAATGGACGAAATTATATAACAATTAAGCAACCTATTCTGCATGATGGGAAAACACTGCTTGCGGGCTACACTATTGATATTACTGATCGTAAAAAGATTGAAGATGAATATCATAAAAGCAGGGAACAGTTTCATTTAGCAATGGAAGCTACAAAGGATGGTTATTTTGATTGGGATTTAATTAAAGATTATATCTATTTTAGTCCGGCATGTTATCATATTTTAGGATACGAAGACCATGAAATTGAAGATTTAAAACTGGAATTTAATTCTTTTGTTCATACTGAGGATATTGAAAAAGTGAATGCGATTATAGAAGAAAGCATTGAAAATAATCTTGAAGATAGATTTTCTGTCGAATACCGTATAAAGACAAAAGCAGGAAACTGGAAATGGATTTTAAGCAGATCTTTTGTTGTAACGCGTGATAATAATGGGAAAGCATTACGAATTATTGGAACACATGCTGACATAAGCAAGCGGAAAAAGGCAGAAGAAATTCAAAAGAAAAACGAAGAGCAGATAAGCCGACAAAACGAAATGTTTCAAATGCTACTTAAAAATATACAAATCGGTATATTTATGGTAGAAGCACCATCGGGAAAGGCGTTGATTGCTAATGATAAAGCAATGGAGATTTTAGGACGTGGGATTTTACCTGATACTAGTATGCAAAATCTGGCCGAGGTTTACAAAGCATACAGGATAAGTAACAGAGAACCCTATCCACCGGAAGAAATGCCGATATTGAGAGGTATTAATGGAGAAAGCTCATATATAGATGATTTGATGGTTGTAAAGCCTGATGGTACTGAAGTTTATCTCGAAATTTTTGGTTCGCCAGTAAAAGACATATATGGAAATGTGTGGGCGAGTATAGTGAGCTTTGAAGATATTACAAAACGCAAGAAAGCTGAACAGGCATTAATTGAAAGTGAGATGCATTTCAGGGAACTTGCAGAAAGTATAACCGAAGTATTTTTTGAAATGGATAAAGACCTGCGATATACTTATTGGAATAAAGCAACGGAAATCTTAAACGGAATATCATCAAAAGAAGCAATTGGTAAATCAATTTATGATTTTTTTTCCGAAACTCCCGAATTAAAAAAAGCTGTAAGTTTTTATAAAGAAGTATTAGCAAACAGGCAACCCAGGATATTTGAATACACATTTAATGTAAATAATAATAGTATAATATTCGAAATGAGAGTTTTTCCTACTCAGAAAGGGATAGCAGTTTTTTCTGCAAATATAACCGACAGAAAAAATAATGAAATGGCATTAATAAAAAGCAATAATCGCTTTAATGAATTAACAGAACTGGCAGTTGACGGGATTTTAATAGGATCGAAAGATGGATTTATAATTGATGCAAATTCTTGTATTTGTGAAATGACAGGAAGAAGTAAAGATGAAATTATTGGTAAGCATATCAGTAATTCATTTTTTACAGTAGAAAGCATTGAACGTATTCCATTTCAGTTTGATTTGCTTAATAAAGGAGAACTTGTTATAAATGAAAGAAATATTATGCGGCCCGATGGTATTGAAATTACCATTGAGATGCGTACAAAAAAAATGAGCAATGGCGAATACCAATCTTTTTTCAGAGATGTAAGCGAACGTAAAAAGATTGAAACAGCATTGAAAAGTACAAATGTACAATTGGAAGAAAGGGTTAGTGAACGATCTCTTCAACTCATTAAATCCTACTTGAATGTCGAAAAAATAAGCAAAAATTACGAAACTTTTTTTAATACCATTGATGAAATGCTTTTTGTTTCTGATCTTGATGGAAATATTATCCATGCAAACAAAACTGCAGAAAATCAATTAGGCTATATGAATAGCGAAATTTGCGGCAAATCTTTTCTTACATTTTATTCGGAGAATTACCATGAAACATTAAATAATTTCTATTTAAAAGCTCATCATTCGAATTTGGGATTTAATCACATTCCTATGATTACTAAAATGGGATACCAGTTTTTAGTTGATTCAAAAGTTTTTAAAGGTGAATGGGATAATAAACCTGCCTTTTTCGGGATTTTTACTAATATCACTAAAATCAGTTTTTCAGAAATGAAATTTTCAACTTTGTTTAACTTAAATCCAGTAGCTTGTGGTTTGTCTGATTTAAATATCAAACAATATATTGAGGTTAATGAATCCTTTTGCAATTTATTTGGATATAGCAAAAGTGAAGTTATCGGCAGAACCATTTTAGAATTGGGTATAATGAAAGCTGATGTTAGAGAATCCATACTAATAAAAGCAGATAGTAATGGAAGATTGATTAATGTAAAAACTAGTTTAAGAACAAAAAATGGAGATATCAGGCATGTATTGTTATCGGCTGATAATATAAGTTTGCCCGACAATAAGTATCGGTTTACTGTTTGTCAGGATGTTACAGAACAAACCATAGTTGAAGCAATACAAACTCAACAGTTAAACTTTTCAAATGCCTATAATAAGATTGCCGAAGTAATTATTTCAAATAATACTTCATCTGATATTCTTAAAACGACCAACAGCATTATCAGGAATGTTTTGAAGATAGATAATTCATTGATTTGTAATGTTTCCTTTGAAAACAATAAAATTCAATATCTATCTGATAGTTTTAAAAAAGATTATCAGGATTTTATTTCATTATTTGAAGAGAATTTTAGTTTTGAATCCTTCAAAAAATCGCTAGCAGAAATCAGAAATAATCAGCATTGGATAGAAAGTCATGTAAATAAACGGAATGATTATTTTCAACATGAAGGTTCTTCTGATATAATACACATCATTTCAGGGATAAAGAGTTTGTTGTGGTATCCTTTTGCTTTTTATAAAGATGGATATTATTTGCTGATATTAAATCAAATTGCAAAACAAAGAATATTTTCAAATACAGAATTAGTATTTATAAAATCGATAGTAAAGCTAGTAAATTTAGCATTATTAAAAATAAAATTACTTGATAAAATCAAACTAAACGAAATTTCTCTTTTTGAAAAAGAATATAATTTAAGGGATTCTCAGCAAATTTCACAGATTGGTTGTTGGGAATATGATAACTCAAACCATATAATGCGATGGTCAGATGAAACTTTCAGAGTGTTGGGATATAAACCACAACGATTTAAACCAACGTTGGAATTGTTTTTTAATTCTATACATAAGGATGATTTAGAGTTGGTTGAAAAATCCATACATAAATCATGGAATTCAAATGAATCATTGGTTATTGATATTCGTATTGTGATAGATGGTAGAATTAAAATTATGAAATTGCATGCAGAAATAATTTACGATGGAATTTTGAAATCCTATAAATGGGTAGGGACAATACAGGATATTACCGAAAAGAAGAAGACGGAAGAGTTGCTGAAAAATACGATAATACATTTGCGGCAGTTAAGACTTTATAATGAAAAAGTAAGGGAAGATGAACGATTAAATATTTCAAGGGAACTTCACGACGATCTTGGACAAGCACTTACCGCTGTTAATATTGAAATTGGATTAATCAATACTAAAACATCGGATTCTGTATTGAATGATAAAATCAAAACTATTTCTAATCTGGTTGACGATACAATAGGCAAGGTTCAGAAACTTACCATGCAGCTTCGTCCGGTAATGATTGATGATTTGGGATTAGCTTCGGCAATGGAGTGGTATATAGCCGAATTTGAACAAAGAAATAAAATTACTGTTCTACAGCAACTAGATACTGAAATAGAAGTTTCTTCTGATATAGCCATCCATATTTTCAGGATTACTCAGGAGTCGCTTACCAATATTGCAAGGCATGCCAAAGCTTCTCAGGTAATTATCTGGCTTAATAAAACCGATGATTTTATATTTTTAAGAATTACAGATAATGGCATTGGAATTACAGATAATCAGATTAGATCAAAAAAATCGTTTGGTATTATCTCTATGAAAGAAAGAATGATTTCTTTAGGCGGATGTTTTGATATTTATGGCTATGAAAGCGGAGGTAGTGTAATTAATATTTTCCTGCCATTGCATTAAATCAGAAGAATATAAAACAATGAAACATATATCTTAAATAATAGCTAAATTATATAAAAATGAGTAATTTAAATAAATTGATTAATTATGAAAATATTAATTTGTGATGATCATCAGATTGTACGCGATGGTCTTAAAAAGATACTTCAGCAGCTTCCCGATATAACAATAGAGGAGGTAGGTGATGTGAAGGAAGCATTGAATATTCTTAAAAGCAATACGTTTGATATTATTTTACAGGATATTTCGCTTCCCGATAGAAGTGGGTTGGATGTACTTCAGTTTGTTAAAAATAAATCACCCAATACCAACGTATTGATGTTGAGTATGCACCCATTGGAGCAATATGCAATACGGGCTCTTAAACTCGGAGCCTCCGGTTATCTTACCAAAAATACTGCTGCAGAAGAATTAATTATTGCTATAAATACCATATCCAAAGGCGAGAAATATATTTCAAAATTACTTGCAGCCAATATGGCAACGCATCTTAACGATAATAAGCATGAGCAAAAACATGATATACTTTCGGGACGCGAATTTGAAATAATGATAAATCTTGCAAATGGAAAATCGTTATTGGAAATTGGGAATGAGTATTTTATATCCAATAAAACAGTAAGTACATACAGAAGCAGGATAATGACGAAAATGAATTTCAGGAAAAATACGGAACTTACTAAGTATTGTTTGGAAAACAAACTGATATAAAGTGTGTGAAATAATTTTAACAGGATTTCTGAAAATTGCTTTTTCTACTGTTATTAGCAAGTTTAATTTTTGGAACACAGATGACGCTGATCCCTCTGGGAAACGCAGATAAAAGCAGATTTTAATACGATGTAAATCACAATACTTCGTTAATCTTCTATAAGTCGAAGGTATTTAGAATTTTGATAAAGCTGTATATGTCTTTGTAATATGTTTATAATTAATCAGATTTTTTGTTAGAATAAACTTTGTCAATGTTTAGCAAACTATTGAATCAAATTATTTTGAAAAAATCCGTTTAATCCGCGTTTACGGAA
>CAIZXK010000384.1 GCA_903936865.1 uncultured Bacteroidales bacterium
CATAAATCAAAAATAAAAGGGAAAGAAAATTCTGCAACTGAATATTATTTTGAAATAATTTTAGAAAAGGAGTTTGCAGAGGATGAAAATTTGATTAAAGAAATAAATCCTAAAACATTATTTGATAATACTGATAAACACAGCTTAAAGCAAATTCATCAGTATTTGCCGGTAATTATAAATTGGGAAAAATTGATTAGTTAAGTCGTTGAACAACCTGATAATATTTCATTGAAATCAACACCACATTCCGATTTACATAGATTGCTTGTTTTTAGGCATCTGCTTGCCAATATAATAAAACACAAAACATAAAGATGCAGAAATCAGGAATAAGCCTTTCATAACTATAAATAAAGTAATCGTACTACAGAATAAGTAAATCGCAACTAAAAGAAATGTGCAGTAACAGTAAAAAAGCTGTTAGAAACATCCAATAAGCATCCCAATAAAACAAGAATAACGGAAAAATCATAAAAAGATATCCCTAAAATCCAAATGAATATTTATTAGTTCTTTGCAGAATTTTATTGTATTTTCATTTTTATAAAATTCGTGTAATTCGTGGCTAATAAAATATAATTTGCGGATGTAAGGGATATTAATAAATCTGTAGCTGTTACAAATTATTTTTAAATGAATCCTTTTTTGTTGCTATACGGTGGTTTTTTAGTAAATTTGAAACCATTAATTTTAGAAAAATAACACATGAAAAAATACCTGTTTACGCTTATATTATTATTGTTTATTCAATTAACACAAGCTCAGATTCCGCAGCATACATTTACAATTGGTGAAGGAAATTTTCTTCTGGATGGAAAACCCTTTCAGATTATCAGCGGCGAAATGCATTTTGCCCGAATTCCACGCGAATACTGGCATGATAGGCTAAAGATGGCCAAAGCAATGGGATTAAATACGATATGCACTTATGTTTTCTGGAATTATCACGAAACAGAAAAAGGACAATATAACTTTAGTGGTAATGCCGATGTAGCTGAATTTGTAAAAGCAGCTCATGAAGAAGGCTTATGGGTAATTATTCGTCCAAGTCCTTATGCCTGTGCCGAATGGGAATTCGGTGGTTACCCCTGGTGGCTTATCAAAGAAAAGGATGTAAAAGTAAGGAGCCGTGATCCTAAGTTTCTGGAGATGAGCAAAAACTACATTAATGCTTTTGCAAAAGAACTAACGCCCTTACAAATAACCAAGGGTGGACCAATAATAATGGTTCAGGTTGAAAATGAATATGGATCCTATGATAAAGATAAAGAATATCTTACCATAAATAAAAATGATTTGAAAGAAGCTGGCTTTGAGGTCGGTTTATATACCTGCGACGGACCATCGCAAATGCCCGATGGTTATCTGCCGGGATTATTACCCGCAGTTAATGGCTTGGATGATGTTAAAGGAGTTAAAAATCTGATTAATAAATACAACAATAATCAAGGACCTTACTTTATTGCCGAATGGTATCCTGCCTGGTTCGATTCGTGGGGTGTTGATCACCATGTAGTTCCATTTAAAAATTTTATTGATACGTATGATACCGTATTGGCAAACGGACTTTCCATAAATATTTACATGGTTCATGGTGGTACATCGCGAGCTTTCTGGAATGGTGCAAATATGCCTCCTTATCGTCCTCAAACTACAAGCTACGATTACGATGCACCTATAAATGAAGCAGGTAATGCTACTCCCAAGTTTCTGGCAATGCGAAATGTAATCAAAAAACATCTTTCGGCTGAAGCATTGGCTCAATTACCTGAAATCCCAAAAGACAAAAAAACCATTTCCACTCCATTAATCAAACTCGATCAGGCTACTGCTTTATTCGATAATCTGCCCAAATCCACAGAATCCG
>CAIZXK010000385.1 GCA_903936865.1 uncultured Bacteroidales bacterium
AAATCTGCCAGATTTATGTTTATTCTAAACCATTCCAAACAATTCCACAATATTCTTAATTATCAAATAGTTACATAATAGAAAAGGAACTGTATGGAACTATTTTGAAAGAAAAAGTATTATTTGTTGTACCTAATGTTATACCTATTGATTTATTTTGTATCTTTGTATATAATTAAATATCAATAAATCATGGCTACAATTAAGGTAATTTTAAAAGAAAATAAGAAGGATATTAACGGTGAAATTCCTCTTTATTTAAGAATCATTAAAGACCGTAAGACCAAGTTTATTTCTTTGGGTGTCAAAATTAAGCAAAAAGATTGGAATGCAGCACAGAGTACCGTAAAAAAGTCACATCCTAATTCTGCATGGCTTAATAATTTCATTGATCAAAAAAAATCCGAAGCACAGGGCATATCTCTGGAAATGGAATCCAAATCGAAGTTTGTTGAAGCTAAAAATATCAAGAAAGAAATTATGGGAAAAAACTCAGAAGATTTCATCAGTTATGCAGAAGCTTTTCTGGCTAAATCAAAAAGTACTTATTCCTATGGATCATACGAAGTGTACACTAATTCAATTAACAAAGTTAAAAACTATATTGGAAAATCTGATTTTACTTTTAATGATTTTAATATTGTATTTCTAACAAAATATGAAAAATATCTACGTGAAGAACTTGAAAACTCTTCAAATACTATTAATTGTAATTTCAAGAATTTACGCAGAATTTTTTCTGAAGCTATTAAAGACAATGTAATTTCTTATGAAAAAAATCCATTTTTAAGGTATAAGGTAAAAACAACCAAAACCAATATTGATTTTCTGACTGAAGAGGAACTGGCATTAATTGAAAATTTAGAACTTAAACAGGACTCTTTTAAATACCATACACGTAATTTATATATATTTGCTTGTTATGCTGCAGGTTTGCGTATTTCAGATTTATTAAATTTAAGATGGTTGAATTTTGATGGAGAAAGATTAATAATTAGTACCCAAAAAACCAGTACAACCGTTTCAATAAAGATGCCAGAAAAAGCACTGCAAATAATAGCGTTATACAAACCGGAGAAAATTAATGCAAGTGATTTAATTTTTCCGTTTTATAGCAATGATATTGATTTTAATGATATTGAAACTTTTTACACCTTAAAATCTTCTATTAAATCAAGAATAAATATAGCATTAAAAAGTATGGCAAAAGTTGCCGGAGTTAAGAAAAATGTTCATTTTCATACAAGCCGGCATACCTTTGCAACCAGAGCATTAAGAAAAGGAGCACGAATAGAATTTGTATCAAAACTTTTAGGGCATGCATCTATCAGAACTACACAAATTTATGCATCAATAGTTAACGAAGATTTAGACAATGCAATGGAGCTTTTTAATTAAAGCTCCTAACTGTTACCAAAAAATAAATGATTAAAAAAAGCCGGGAGCCATACTGAAGATTTGCTTCCGGCTTTATGATTGAAGACATTTAGAGAAACGGCACGGGAAAACAAAAAAGCAGTGAAACGGACTGATGTGTCAACCTAAACCAAAGCCCCCACAGCAGGCTGGAAAATGGCTTATGGAGAGGACAAACCGCCACAACCAAAGGACTGACAAATTAGGCAGCCCCCGGCCCCTCACTAAAAATACTAAGCCTTCATTTTACTTGTTGGCATTTGCACTATACCACCATCCTAAACGCTCAATACCATGCTCCTATAAGAATATAGGAAGGGAAATATAAATCTTATGCAACAACCAGCGGAATAAATTTTAATATGCAAGGTTGCAGGTCATTTTATTTTTTTGTAACAATTACGTTGTGAGATTAATAGATAATAAATGGAACCAATAACCTTAACAGAAACAAGATACGATTATAAAAAAAAATGAATGCACCCGAAGGGCTTGACCTTGTCAGATTAAAATTTATGGAGGTATTTTTGCATTAAGATTTTTATTTTATACACCAAACCATTTTTAGATGAATATGTATAGAAGATTACTGACATGTAATGCAACTAAAATATATGCAGTAATTATTTATCTATGAATGATTAGTTTTTGAATTGTATTTAAGTGTATGGTACCTAATGAAACTATATAAACGCCATTACACAAATCAGCTATATTAATTTGACGGTTGTTTTGATTTAATGTTACTGTTTTAACTAAAGTGCCAATTACATTATAAATATTTAAAGTAAAGTCAGTATTTATACCGTTATCAATATATAAGGTAACAAAATCAGATGCAGGGTTGGGATATAAAATAAATGAGTTATTTTTATATTTATCTATAATGCCAGAAGGAACATCTGACAAAGGACGCCTCCAAACACCATAAGGAGAAAGCCGAATGCCTGCGAAAATAAATGCACCACTTGTAGTAAATGCTTGAACTGCTGTATTTGCAGGAAAACCATTATTGAAAGAAGACCAGTTAACACCCATATTGTTTGAATAAAAAACACCGTCATCAGTACCTGCATAAATTGTTGAACCATTAACAAATAATGAATAAACATTCAAATTTGTTAAACCATTATTTACAGCAGACCAGAGCATACCATTATTGGTTGTTAAAAATACACCACCGCTAGTGCCAACAAAAATATTTGAGCCACTTATAGCAAGCGAAACTGCATCAATGTTTGTTAAACCATTGTTTATCAATGACCAAAGCCCACCGTTGTTAGTCGATAGATAAACACCATGGTTAGGAGCAGCAGCAAAAATATTAGTACCACTTATAGCTAAAGAACGAATCTGACCAGTAAAACCTGTGTTTGCTGGTGACCATAGGCCGCCATTATTTGTTGATAAAAATACGCCACCATTTGTGCCTGCAAAAATATTAGAACCACTAATAGCCAATGCATTTACAGTTGTATTGCTTAACCCATTGATAACAGAAGACCAGAGACTCCCATTATTTGAAGACAAAAAAACACCATCGCCACCTGCAAAAACATTTGTACCATTTATTGCAAATGAGCTTATACCCGTACTTGTAAGACCATTATTTACAGCAGACCAACTATTCCCATTATTTGTAGATAAAGAAACACCAGCACTACCAGTACCCGCAAAAATATTTGAACCATCTGATAAAAGACAGTAAATATTCTGACTATTCCATGCTACTTGTGAAGGTTCTGACCATTGAGCATAAGCTTTAACTGTTATTGCAATTAAAATTGACAAGATAATTGTAATTTTTTTCATGTTTTTTTTGTTTTTAAAATGTTGATAAAGCAGTTTTTATTTTTTTTGAAGATAACCTTTTCATTTGGTTGCATATAAATGATAAACGTTATACCTATGTATGGGATATAAATTATTTTTAGATAGAATACTATACCATTTTGCTTTACAAATATACAATTTATTATAAACCAACAATTTTATTTATAAAAAAAAGGCTAACATTGCTGCCAGCCTTTTTTACTTATTAATAATAAATAATAGATTATTGCTTTTTGAAGAGTGCTTTGTTGCTGTTGGTTAAGTAGCTTATAAGCTTGCTTAGGATGGGTATGGATGTTATTTTGGAAATATTTTTAAGTATGCTTGTTAATTCTGAAAGTGAAATAAGCAAAGTGGCTATATTAGCCAGGGAGAAGGTTGATAAGCCATTGAAAACAAGTGGTATGTTGTGCAATATCAAAATATCAAAATAGTAGAGTACAAATACCAAAATGATGTAGAATAAAAGTTTCTCCAATGTGCTCAGAAATTTGGAGCATTCAAATATGTGAAGAAATTTAATTGCCTTATTTTTAAAACCTATGGTGTTTTTACCTATTGTGTGGGCTTTCCACCAAATACCCGTAAAAGCATCTGTAATAACCAATAAAACCAAAAAATATATCAACGCTGATATGGGTGCAAACAGGCT
>CAIZXK010000386.1 GCA_903936865.1 uncultured Bacteroidales bacterium
AATAAATATTTATTATATGAATATGATTTATTAAACTTTACAAAAATATTTTTCATATTAAAATCATTCAAAAAAAGTACTTAATGGATTTACGAATTCAGTGGAATCAAAAAAAACAACTCTTCTAATAATAGGAATCATTATAATTTCAGTTGAATCTTTATTTCCAAACGTATAAGCAACTTTATCATTATATTTTGAAAATATTGTGTTTCCTTTTAAAATGGTATCATTAAATATTAAATCCATCTGTCCCAACTTTTTACTCATTCTATCTTCAAATTTGAGTAATGCTCTGAAATATTTAATATTTCTATTGGACATATTCGTAATTTTCAAATTCAATTCGCCATTTTCAATTGAAAATGAAGATAGATCTATATTAATTGTATTATTGGTTTTCCACGACAAATCCATAACAGAATTTGAATTCCCATTTTTAGCATTTTCTACTGCCAAATAGAACAATTCCTTATAAGTTTGTTTTTTCAACCATGAAATACTGTCTTTTAGAATTTTATGATCGATAAATAGTTTTAGCAACTCTGTATCCTGAGTTCTCAGTTGTCGTGAATTTTCAATTATAGTTAAATCTTCATAAAAAGAATAAAAATTAAATCTCTTATTATATACATCATCAATATTTGTACATGAAATTAACATACAAACAATTATAAAATTAAATATAGAAATTTTTAATAAATTTGAAATCATTAATTGATGTTTTTTATTTTTTTTGTAAAATTATACTATTTATTTCAAATGATTTTAATAATTTTGTTACGACAAATAAAACTTAAAAAAACATGAAGAAAGTATTTACACCAAGATTAATTTTTGTTGTTTCTGTAGTATTTGCAGCAGCCTTATCACGTTTGTTGCCACATTTACCAAATGTAACTCCAATCGCTGCAATTGCACTTTTCGGGGGCACTTATATCAATCGCAAAGCATTTGCTTTTATAATTCCTTTAGTTGCTTTATTTTTAAGTGATTTATTTATTGGATTTTACACAGAAATGTATGCTATATATATAAGTTTCGCAATTACTGTTGGTATAGGATTACTGTTAAGAGAAAAAACAAATTTAACTACTACAATTTTTGCTTCAATTGCATCATCATTAATTTTCTTTATAATTACAAATTTTGCAGTATGGATGAGTGCAACTTACTCTTATCCAATGAATTTTACTGGTTTAGTTTTATGTTATGAAGCTGCATTACCATTTTTCAGGAATGAATTGTTTGGCACTTTAGCATATAACACTTTATTTTTTGGATCATTATATTTGGCTAAACAACGTTTTACAGTTTTAGCAAAAGCTTAATAAATAGAATAACAATATTTTAAGGCTGACAAAAGTCAGCCTTTTTTATTTTATTTACATTCATTAAATCAAATACAGGATTCTTTATAATTTGGAAATTTTACTAAAATTTGATACTTTTGTAAAAAAATTATTACCATGAGATTATCTTTTTTTAAAACACTAAAAGCAAAGCCATTTGAATATAAACCATTATATTATGATCAAAAAAAAGATAAAGAAAAAGATTTAAATCAATCAACAGATTTAAATGATATGAAAACCAGACTTAGAGCTGAAATGAATGAAAAATGGGCAATTGGACGTAATAAAGCTAAACAACCAAGAGGAGCAATAAGTCAACGCAGTTTAATAATATACTTAGCAATAGCTCTGATGTTGATCTATTTTATCTTCAGATAACAAACAAAAAAAATGCCTGATATAATTCACCTATTACCTGATTCTGTTGCAAACCAAATTGCTGCCGGAGAAGTTGTACAACGTCCCTCATCTGTTGTTAAAGAACTTTTAGAGAATGCACTTGATGCAAAAGCATCACATATTCAACTAATTGTAAAAGATGCAGGAAAGACCTTAATTCAGGTGATTGATAATGGTAGTGGTATGTCTGATACAGATGCAAGATTAAGTTTTGAAAGACATGCTACTTCAAAGATAAAAGATGCTAATGATTTGTTTACCATTAAAACAATGGGATTCAGGGGGGAAGCACTTGCTTCAATTGCTGCTATCGCACAAGTTGAATTAAAATCAAAATTACATGATCAAGCTTTAGGAACCCAACTAATCATTGAAGGAAGCGAACTCAAAAGTCAGGAAGTCTGTCAGTTTTCTGAAGGTACTTCTATTTCAGTAAAAAATCTTTTCTATAATGTACCAGCCCGAAGAAATTTCTTAAAATCTGATATATTAGAAGCTAATCATATTACAGAAGAATTTATCAGGGTTGCAATAATTAATCCGCAAATTGCTTTTACATATCATCACAATGGAAAATTAATTTTTCAATTAGAAAAATCAAATCATAAGCAGCGAATAGTTAATATTTTAGGAAAAGCCTATAATGAAAAGCTAATTCCAGTTGAACAAGAAACAAATATAATAAAATTTAATGGCTTCATCGGCAAACCAGAATTTGCAAAAAAAACAAGAGGTGAGCAGTACTTTTTTGTTAATAATCGTTTCTTTAAACATGCCTATTTTTATCATGCCATCGACAATGCTTTTAAAGAATTATTGCCCGAAAAATCATTTCCGGCTTACTTTATAAATTTCGAAATTGATCCTAAAGAAATAGATATCAATATACATCCTACAAAAACTGAGATAAAATTTCAGGACGAGAAAACAATATATACATTATTAAGATCTGTGGTTAAACAAAGTATAGGAAAATTCAATATATCTCCAACATTGGATTTTGAAGTTGAACAAAGCCTTACTTTAAATCCTCCTCCTAAAGATTACAATTTCAAACCACCAACTATTCGAATAAATCCTGATTTTAATCCTTTTGACAAAAAAAATACCAGAAGTTATCAAGCAGCAAATCTGAATCAAAGAGAAAGTAATAACAAGAATAATTGGGAAAATTTATTTAAAGAATCAAATTCCGGTATAGATTTACAAAAAGACAAGTTGGAAATCCAACAAAAATTTGAGCATAAAATAAATGAAGAAAAAACAACTTCTTCCGTCTCTTTTTTTCAACTGCAAAATAGCTATATAGCAACTACTATTAAATCAGGATTATTAGTAATAGATCAACAAAGAGCCCATGAAAGAATTCTCTTCGATCAATTTATGAATTCAATTGAATCCCAGCATAGTACTTCGCAACAGCAACTTTTCCCTCAAACTATTGTTTTTAGTCAAGCGGATGCAGCATTAATAAAAGAATTAAAAAAAGATTTGTACTATCTTGGCTTTGATATTGAGGATTTTGGATCAAATACATTTGTTGTAAACGGAAGTCCATCCGAATGGGTTGATGAAAATCCTCAAGATATGATTGAAAGTATGCTGGAAAATTATAAAAAAAATCTGATCGATTTAAAATTAGATAAAAAAATGAATTTATCACTTGCAATGGCAAGAAATATGTCAATTAAACATGTCAAAAGATGGATTGCTTCCACCGGTATTTTCAAAAGTACATCCAAAATTTAAAACGCCATATATCAGTACAATTTTGACATGCTCAGTAGCCATGATAGTTGCTGGTGTATTACCAATCAATATTCTTGGAGAGTTGGT
>CAIZXK010000387.1 GCA_903936865.1 uncultured Bacteroidales bacterium
ATATGCGGCAACAAAGCTAAGGAAGCCGATCCATTAAAATTAGTATTTATAACAGAACCCGGATAAGGAGGATAAGGCTGACCGGGTATAGGGAGGTAATTATGTGTATTAGTGATTTTAACATTATAGTAATTGTGAGTCATAGTAGCATCATTAAGTGTTATAACACCACCATTTTCAGATACCAAACCATTGATAGCATCCTGAATGGTAGAATTACCGGTAACTTCTACTCGAGATGAAAGATCTGAAACATAGATACCATCCCACATAAACTGACATCCAGCCAGTAGTTTGGATGCATAAGCTGAAGTAGTTGTAATTGTGAGTTTATAGGGTTCATTTACAATAATTTTAGCATGTGGACCCATTTTTAAATAATAATCATCTATAGTTAAATTACTATTCACTGTTATAATTCCATTAAGATAAAACACCTTGCTTGATGGATTATTTACAATAATATTTGCAATAATACTATTATTAACTATTTCATCATTTAAGATATGATCAGATGTTACCTCTGGGTCTTTACAGCATTCGTAAATTGTCAAAGAGCTTTTATTTATACAACCATTTTCGTCAGTAACATCAACGTTTAGCAATCCCGTGTTGGTTGTATTATTAATTGAATTACTCCAAATAACATCGATATTTGGTAATCCATTTGGCGAATTAAAATTACCGTTTACAATATTCCATAGTGAACTCACTCCTACTGTGACTGAATATGATGTATTTAAATCACAATTGTTAAAATTACCATTTATTGTAAAGGGAGGTAAACCAAGTACAACAATTGTCATTGTTACTGATTCCTCACTTATGAAAGTATTATTATAATTTGGATATCCATCATAACAAGTTTCCCCTGATAGTATTGTTTTTACTTTTCTAACAGTTAATTTTATACTATAAGTACCCGGATTTTGGTATATGTGACTTGCATTTACCCCTGTCTCTAATTGAGTGCCATCACCAAAATCCCATTTCCATTCATCTATTTCATTTTCTGGTATACAAGTTACTCCATTAACATTTAATACTTCACCTCTGCATATTTGTTCATTTTCACATTGTATTTCGGGTAATAAAGTTACTTTATAGCAAAAATTTGCTGTATAACTATTTTCAGAGAGTGAAGGGTCTTTGTCTAAGTCTATGAATTGAGAGCATTCGTTTGTTTTTGTTATTTTTACACAATAATCACCAATTTTGTTAATTGCTAAAGCATTTTGCCATTGCATTCCTCCTATAGGAATTTGAGTTAAACAAGCACCAACATTTGATAATGGTTGTGGTGAAATGATATCGTACTGATAATTATTTACAGGTATTTCAAAATCATTAATAGGAAATGGTATTTTTAAATCTTCAATTAAGCATAAAGAGATTGGATTTGGAGTATAATTAAATGGAGATGGATGTGGTTTTACTTTCATTCTAAATCTTGATTCATTATAAGGTAAATTATTACAATGACCAAGTGACCTAACCAATACACCATCAGAACATCTATATATATTTACAAAAATAAAATATTCACCAGGATATTTTATAATATTAGGTTGTGAAAAATCAAAATAATTAGCATTACTTCCAAGAATTAATGGATTCGATTGAGGAATTTTAAAATGATAGTTTTGAGATATGTGTGTAAATACATATTGAATTTTATAATTACTACTTCCATAACCACCATCAGCTTCCGCTCCTAATGAGGTATTCAAAAAAAAATGTTCAAATACACAAGGATTTACTAAATAACATAAATGCTCACTTGGTACATTTTCAACACAATTTTCAGTTATTCCAGTTACCCCTCCTAAATTTGTAAAAATCTTTAATGGATATGGCATTTTGTTTGAATTAGAATAATTTAAATAAAAAAGATTATATTTATTATTGCTAATTTTTATAAGTATCGTATCTCCATAAT
>CAIZXK010000388.1 GCA_903936865.1 uncultured Bacteroidales bacterium
CAAAATTTTATTGATTTTCGTGATAATTATAAAAATATAAAATGGCAGTTTGAAAAACGAAAGAATTTTATTCAATTTAATGATAAGAAAATAGTTATAATTGAAAAGAAACAAAAATATATAGAATTGAAATCAAAAATCAATTTAGATTATCTGATTTTGACTAAAAACTGCAATGTAAAAATTTCAGATTTGATCAAAGTATTTAAACCCAAATTAATTATTTTCGATTCTTCAAATAAATTGTGGAAAACTCAAAAATGGGAAGCAGAATGTAAATTGCTTCAATTGAATTTTTATAATGTATTTAAGGAAGGAGCTTATGTATCAGATTTTTAAAACCAAAGTTTACTAATTTAAAAGAGGATTTTAAAAATTGAAGTTCAAAGAAGAAAAAGCAATTTTTTGAAGTCCCGTTTAGTTATATCGATATGTAAATACATAGAGAAAAAGCAACGAATAAATCATCATTTTTAAACATGAATAGAAACTTTTATCAATTTATATTTCACAATTTTTGCAAACAATAACTTATTTTTGCAATATGGAAAGAACAATATATGCAGTAGGGGAATCTCTTTTCGACATTATTTTTGAAAATGATATTCCTGTTACAGCCAAACCGGGTGGTTCTTTGTTGAATTTATCTGTTTCGCTCGCAAAATCAGGGAATAGTGTAAGTTTTATTTCTGAATTAGGGAATGATAGTATTGGGAAATTAATTTTGAAAAACCTTTCTGAAAATGGTGTTGAAATAAATAAAATAAAATGTTACAATGAAAATAAAACAGCCATTGCTCTTGCGTTTCTTGATAAAAATAAAAATGCAACTTATTCATTTTACAAAGATTATCCATTAATCAGGGAGTTATTCATTGCGGATATCTGTAAGGAGGATCTTTTAATGTTTGGTTCAATTTATGGAATTACTGCTGAAATCAGAGCATCCATTCATAAAATCTTACAAAAAGCTAATCAAAACAATGCATTGGTATTATACGATCCTAATATCAGGAAAGAAATAGATTATAATAATATTTCATGCATTTATGAAAATATTTCTAAATCAGATATTATAAAAGCTTCAAATGAAGATTTGTTTTATATCTTTGGTAAAACGTCTTATTTGGAAGTTTTTGAAAAAATCAATGAAATTGGTTGTAATAATCTGATTATTACTCAAAATAAAAATAACATCTTAGTGTTTACACGAAAATTTCACATAGAAATAGAAGTGCCAGATATTAATGTTATTAGTACAATAGGAGCTGGTGATGCATTTAATGCGGGTATTATTCATGAAATAATCAAACTAAACCTTTTTAAACATCACTTTGTGGATTTAGAAATTGAAAATTGGAAACATATTATTGAAACAGGTATTTTGTTTGCTTCGGATGTATGTAAAAGTTATGATAATTCAATTTCAGATAGGTTAGCACAAAAGATGATAAATCAATAAAAATTAAACTGGTAGTGTCAGAAAATTACAAATTATCGAGTAATTTTTTATATATTTTATAATTTTCTTTGCTGTAGCAAACGAAGAAAACTTTTTCAATTGAAATATCATTACTAAGATATTGAATAATGGTATCAACTGCAATTTTTGCAGCCAGTTCTTTTGGAAAGTGATAAATACCTGTACTAATATTGGGGAAAGCAATCGTTTTACATTGATTTTCAATTGCAACTTCCATGCATCTTTTATAACTGGAAGCCAATAAAGCTTCCTCATTACGTGTGCCATTATTCCATATTGGACCAACTGTATGAATAATATATTTTGCAGGGAGATTAAAACCTTTCGTAATTTTAGCATCACCTGTTACACAACCATTTAATAAACGACAAGCTTTATCTAATTCGATTCCGGCAGCCTGATGTATCATTCCGTCAACACCACCACCACCTTCCAAAGAAGTATTTGCTGCATTAACAATAGCATCTACTTCCATAACTGTAATGTCTTCCTGTGACAAAAAGATCTTATTATTTTTCATTTGTATTTAAAAATTTGTATTAGAACGATTAAATATTATAAAAGTTATTTAAAAATAAGCACTTTATACTTTTTTAACAAACAAAGATGAGGTTTCGTATTTAACAACTTCAATTAATTCACCTTTATCAATAAAGCCATTTAAAGCTGTTGCGTCATATAAATCGTTATCTATCATGATTTTCCCGGCAGGACGTAAAATGGTATATGCAATACCCTTTTTCCCAATCATTTGCTTCACATCTTCATAAGAAGCAGTAAACCCTTCATTTGAATTTTGAACAGTTTCCAAAGCCAAATGACCAAAAATATTGGAGGTAAGTACTTTCCTTCCGAAATAAAACGATCCTATCAATCCTAAAAATATTGAGATTATAACGGTAATTAATGATTTTATTACCCCATTCATTGGAACTCCTGTAAAATCAAAACCTACATTTCCAATTAAACTTAAAGTTAATCCAATTATAATCAGAAAAATCCCTGAAATTCCTGCGACACCAAAACCTGGTATAACAAATACTTCAAGAGCAAGTAAAATTAATCCAACAAGAAAAACCAATATTTCCCAATGTGAAGCTAATCCTTCAAGATAAAGAGGTGCAAAATATAAAGCAGCAGCTGTTAGAGCAGCTATTAATGGGAATCCAATGCCAGGGGTTTGCAATTCAAAGTATATTCCACCAATAATTACCATTATTAGAATCCCACTTACAATTGGATTTATTAAAAAATCAATAAAATAATCCAATGGACTTAAATATTGTTTTTTTATTTCGTAATTTTTTATTCCCGAAGCTTTTAATACATCCCGAATAGTTTCTGCTGTGCCTTCACAATATTTGTATTTTATAGCTTCGGTTGTAGTAAAAGTTAATACTTTCCCAGAATCTATTATTCCTTCAATAAAAACAGACGGATCAACCATAGCTTCTGCAATTTCAGGATTTCTTCCGTTTGTTTCGGCTGTTGAACGCATCATCGAACGCATATAAGACTGGTATTTATCGGGTAGAACTTCACCTGTTTGATTAACTACGGTTGCTGCACCAATACTTGCTCCTTTTCGCATGTATATACTATCACAGGCAATTGATATTAAAGCTCCGGCTGAAGCAGCATTGTTGTCAATAAATACATAAACAGGTATTTTTGACTCCAGAATTTTGGTTCTTATTTTGTCAGCAGCATCCAAGGCACCACCAAATGTATTCATTTGTATAATAATAATATCTGCATTTAATTTTTCAGCTTCTTCAAAAGCCTCTTTGGTTTTACGCCAAGCTGGAGGAGCAATCTCCTCCATGATTTCAAAAGTATAGATTGTTAACTTGTCTTTTTTTATGATATTCTTTTTTGGCAAAATACTGTCGTTGCCAAATAATGAAACTGAAAGTAACAGCAACCAAATGTAAATCAATGATTTTTTCATTTTTATTTTTTGAAATTATTGTTGCACAAAAGTAAGAATTCTTTAGCAATATGAGGATTGCAACTTATTATTTCTTTACCGAAAATAAAGTTGTTTCCACCTTCAAAATCATAATTAACTCCACCAGCTTGTTGAACTATAAAAGCACCCGCAGCAACATCCCAAGGGCGAAGTCCGTATTCGTAAAAAGCTTCAAATCTGCCACATGCTACATACACTAAATCTACCGCAGCTGAACCCAATCTTCTTAATCCTCTTGAATTTTGCAAAAGATAGGTGAAAATATTCATATATTCCTCTAATTTTGAATAATCATAGTAAGGAAATCCTGTTGCAATTAAACTGTCATTGATTGTTTTATTTTCTGAGACTTTTATGATTCGTTCATTAAGATATGCATTACTTCCCTTCCAGGCATAAAAACATTCCTTTAGATTGATTTCATAAACTACTCCCAGAACAATTTCATCGTTTTGTTTTAAAGCAATGCTAATTGCATAAAGCGGAACACCATGTATAAAATTTGTAGTACCATCCAATGGATCAATTATCCAATTATATTCGGTTCCAACTTTGCTTGAAGTGTTTTCTTCTGCAATAAAACCTGATTCAGGCAGCAGTTTTGCTAACGATTCAATAATTTGTTTTTCTGAAGTTTTATCCACATAAGTAACAAAATCATGTTTCCCTTTAACTTCAATGTTTTCTTCTTTGATTTTATGGTTTTCAATTAAGATAAAGTTGCCAACAATCTTACAGATTTCTGTAACCTCAATACAAAGTTCTTTGTAGTTCATTGATTATTTTTTTACAAAATTAGTATTTAAAAAGTATATTAGCAAAGAAAAGAATAGTATGAAATCAAATTGGTAATTGAATTTTATTTCCTAAATAAGATAATTGAAATAATTGAAGTTCAATGAAGAATACGTATTTCTCAGAAGTCAGGTAATTTTTTCTATTTATGAAATACCATTTATTTTCTTTTCTTAGCCCTTGGATGAAAAGCCAAAATATTATCTCTTAAAAATTCTCTATCCAAATGGGTGTATATTTCTGTTGTTGTGATAGATTCATGTCCAAGCATATCCTGAACTGCACGTAAATTGGCTCCTCCATCAATTAAATCACTGGCAAATGAATGCCGGAACGTATGAGGACTAATATGTTTTTTTAAACCAGCTTTTTCTGCCAATAATTTAATAATTGTAAAAATCATTACTCGGGTTAATTTAGCACCTCTTCTATTTAAAAATACATAATCTTCGTGGCCCTTTTTAATTTTCAAATGTATCCTGTTTTTTGATATATAGTTGTTTATTAGTTTCATGGCAACTTTGCCTATTGGAATCATTCTTTCTTTATTCCCTTTTCCTTCTATTAAAATAAATTCCTCTTTAAAATGTAGATTTGTAATTTTTAAATTTACAAGCTCACTAACTCTAAGTCCACAACTATATAATGTTTCCAAAATTACTTTATTTCTGTTACCTTCCGGAGTACTTAAATCTATTGCAGCAATTAAGCTGTCAATTTCTATAATATTTAAAGTATCAGGTAGTTTTCTTCCGATTTTTGGAGATTCAAGTAATTCGGCTGGATTCTTTTCAATAATATCTTCTAAAACAAGGTATTTAAAAAACGCTTTTATTCCGGAAATTATTCTGGATTGTGAACGGGCATTAAGACCAGTTTCATTTATCCATTTAATGAAGTCCTGTAAATGTTTTAATTCAGTATTTTGAGGTGTTAAAGCCGGATAACTGAATTCTTTGAATTGTGTAAATTTTTCAATATCATGTAGATATGCCTCAATTGAATTGTTTGAGAGAGATTTCTCTAATTTTAGATAAGAATTGAAATTTTTTATGTAATTTTGCCAAATCATTAGTAAGAATTAGGCTTTCAAAATTATAAAATATTTTTTAAAAAACATTAGGATTTTAAAAATAATGTATGTAATTTTGCAGCCCTCAAAAAATCAATAGTCAAAAGAGATGGCCAAAAAGAGTAAAGAAGCAAGAGTACAGGTGATATTAGAATGCACTGAACACAAAGCCAGCGGAATGCCGGGCACTTCAAGGTATATATCTACAAAAAACAAGAAAAATACACCTGAAAGATTAGAATTGAAAAAATACAATTCAATCTTAAAAAGAATGACAGTTCATAAAGAAATTAAATAAGGTTGAGTTATGGCAAAGAAAGTAGTTGCAACATTAAGAACATCCTCAGGTAAGGATTTCGCAAAAGTATATCGTATGGTGAAATCACCTAAAACAGGAGCTTATGTATGGAAAGATACAATGGTTCCAAACGATGGCGTTAAAGAATTTTTAGCAAAACAATCATAAGATTTTTTGTTTTTTTATGAGAAGTCCCGATAAAATTTCGGGACTTCTTTTTATTTATATTAATTGATTCTAAATATTTTTCTATCTTAGCAGCAAATAAATATTTTTACTATGGGATTATTTTCATTTTTTTCAAAAGAGAAGAAAGAAAACCTTGAAAAAGGTCTTTCAAAGACCAAGGAAAGTGTTTTTGCAAAGATTTCAAAAGCTATAATCGGAAAATCCAAAGTTGACGATGAAGTTCTTGATAATCTTGAAGAAATTCTGATTACTTCTGATGTTGGAGTTGAAACGACATTAAAGATTATTGAACGTATTCAAAATAGGGTTTTGAAAGATAAATATTTAGGTACAGATCAGTTAAACAGTATTTTAAAAGAAG
The DNA here is from genome assembly GCA_903936865.1 of uncultured Bacteroidales bacterium. Taxonomy (GTDB): domain Bacteria; phylum Bacteroidota; class Bacteroidia; order Bacteroidales; family JACABE01; genus JACABE01. Next base: position 6,171 of record CAIZXK010000388.1, read on the forward strand.
AAATTTCAGAATTGCTTCAGGAAAATGAAACAGAATCCCGCTTTGATTTTTCTTTTCCAAATGGACAAACTCCTTATGTTATTATGGTTGTTGGAGTTAATGGTGTTGGTAAAACAACGACTATAGGGAAATTGGCTTATCAATTTAAACTTGCGGGCAAATCCGTATTATTGGGAGCTTCTGACACTTTTAGAGCAGCTGCTGTTGATCAATTGACAATTTGGGCTAATCGTGTAGATGTTCCTATTGTAAGTCAGGGAATGGGAGCCGATCCTGCTTCTGTTGCTTATGATACAGTTGCTTCCGCTGTTTCCAGAAAATCAGATGTTGTAATTATTGATACAGCTGGTCGTTTGCATAATAAAATAAATCTGATGAACGAACTCACTAAAATTAAAAGAGTCATGCAGAAAGTTATTCCAGATGCTCCACATGAGATTTTATTGGTACTTGATGCTTCGACAGGACAAAATGCAATTGAACAAGCAAGGCAGTTTACTGCTGCAACTGAAGTAAATGCATTGGCACTTACTAAATTAGATGGTACAGCTAAGGGTGGTGTTGTCATTGGAATTTCAGATCAGTTTAAAGTTCCTGTCAGATATATTGGAATAGGTGAGAAAATGGGTGATTTGCAAATATTTAGTAAGCAAGTTTTTGTTGATTCATTATTTGATTAATGTTAAATTTATAATTTTTATTTTTTTTTTATAAAGATGTTATTTTTTTTTATTAGGTTTGTAAAAAATTTTTAAAAAAGAAATTATGATAACTAAAATTAGTAAAAGAGTTTTATTTTTTGCAGGTTTACTATTGATTATTGGCTTTTCGGCATGTCGTAACAGGGATAATAAAATGATTGCCAAAGGAAATATTGAATTTGGTAAAAAGAACTTCGAAGAAGCAATAGTTTTTTATAAAAAAGCGTTGGAAATTAATCCAAATTCATGGGAAGCGTATTATGATATTGCATTATGCAAAGGTAAACTTGGGAATGATACTGGAGCGATAAATGATTATACCTCAGCTGCTAAGATTAATCCAAATGATAATGTAAATATATATATTAACAGGGGAAATCATTATGTAAATATTAAAGATTATCAGGGAGCCATTGGTGATTTTAAAAAAGCTATAGAATTAAATCCTTCAAATGAAGAGTTATATATATGGATGGGTGCATCTTATAGAAGTTTTGGTAATTCAGAAGAAGCAATCAAAAGTTTCAGTCAGGCATTAAAAGTAAATCCAAAAAGTATAACAGCTTTTAGTGAAAGAGGTTACACATATTTAGTGGATAAAAAATATCAGGAAGCAATAAATGATTTTAATGAAGGTTTAACTATTTATAATAAAGATGCTATTATGCTTAATAACAGAGCATTTTCTAAGTTTAATTTAAAAGATTTTGATGGTGCTTTTGAGGATGTTAATAATTCAATCAATTTAGATCCAAAAAGTTCATATGCTTATAAAGTGAGAGGGGAAATCTATCTTGAAAAAAAGGATAAATCAAATGCTTGTAATGATTTTAATAAAGCGTTGGAATTAGGATATACCAAAAATTTTGGGAATGATATTCAGGATTTGATTAGAGATAATTGCAAATAGGTTAAACATAAAAACTTAAGAAAGGGTATAAAATAATCTTTTATACCCTTTTTTTATAAAAACTTTAAATATTGAAAACAAAAAATAAACAAAAAGTAAATATAATAACTATGGGTTGTTCTAAGAATATTGTTGATTCTGAGCAGCTAATGAGGCAATTGAATGATAAATATGATGTTTCACATGAATCGGAAACAGATGACGCTGATATTGTTATAATTAATACCTGTGGATTTATTGCAGATGCAAAGCAGGAATCAATTGATACTATTTTGAATTTTTCTGATTCAAAGCAAAAAGGGAAAAACAAAAAAGTGTATGTAATGGGTTGCCTTTCTCAACGTTATAAAGAGGAATTGAAAAAGGAAATGCCCGAAGTAGATGCTTTTTTTGGAGTAAATGATATTTCAGATCTTTTGAAAACTTTAGATGTTGATTTTAAGAAAGAGTTATTAGGAGAAAGAATGCTAACAACTCCAAAGCATTATGCTTATCTTAAAATTTCTGAAGGTTGTAATAGAAGATGTTCGTTTTGTGCAATTCCATTAATACGTGGGAATAATATTTCAAAACCCATAGAAGATCTGATAAAGGAAGCTGAATGGATGGTGAGCCAAGGTGTTAAAGAATTGATATTAATAGCACAGGATCTTACTTATTATGGAATGGATATTTACAAAAAACGTAAATTAGCTGAATTACTTGAAAAATTAGCTTTGATAAAAGGAGTTGAATGGATTCGGTTGCATTATGCTTATCCTGCTGCATTTCCAATGGATGTTCTGAAAGTAATGGCTAAATATGACAATATTTGTAAATATTTGGATATTCCATTGCAACATATTAATACAGATATTCTTGCATCGATGAAACGTAATATTGATGCAAGCAAAACAAAAGAAATTGTTTTAAAAATACGTAAGCTGATTCCAACTATTTCTATAAGAACTACATTTATAGTTGGTTATCCTGGTGAAACTTTTTCTCAATTTGAAGAACTGAAAAAATTTATTGCGGTAAGTAAATTTGAAAGATTGGGTGTATTTACTTATTCTCCCGAAGAAAATACTTCTGCTTTCAAATTGAAAGATAATGTTTCTGCTAAAACAAAAGAAAAAAGATTTTCTGAAATTATGGAAATGCAGCAATTGATTTCAGCTGAGTTAAATACTGCAAAAATTGGTAAAATATATAAAACTATCATTGATAGGAAAGAAGGAAATTATTGGATAGGTCGTACTGAATTTGATTCGCCTGAAGTAGATAATGAAGTTCTTATAACATCAAAAACAAAAGAAGTAATTATAGGTAATTTTTATCAGGTTAAAATTACAAGTTCGGAAGATTATGATTTGTATGGAGAAATAGTAGTTTAATCACGAGTTGTAAATTATAACTTAAAAATAAAAAGATAGCTGCTATACCAATATGAGCCAAGAACATATTTTCAATAAACAAAATATAATTAATTTATTAATTGTTATTTTTATTGATTTTATTGTAATTGTTGGAACAATTATAATTGTAAAAAATGGCAATGATAAAGCAATAATATTAATGTTTTTTAACTATCTCATTTTAGTTTTAGTTAATATTGTTTTTTGGCTTATTTTCAGCTTATTAAAAAATCCAATTAAAAGAGTTTATAAAATTACAACGATTGGCTTAATTGCATTATTTGTACCCACATTAATGGTTTTAAGCATGATAAATTAACTTCCATTTATAACTAGTATTTTATATAAATGAATAAAAAAGTAGCATTTCAAACGTTTGGATGTAAATTAAATTTTGCCGAAACATCTCAAATTTCAAGACAATTTATAGAAAACGGCTATGAAGTAACTGATTTTAAAGAAACAGCTGATGTATATGTAATCAACACATGTACTGTTACATCTATAGCTGAAAAAAAATGTAAAACTGCTATCAGGGGAGCTATTAAAAGAAATCCAGATGCTAAAGTTGCTGTTATTGGTTGTTTTTCTCAACTAAAAGCTGATGAAATTAATGAAATTGAGGGAGTTAACATAATTGTAGGGAATAATGAAAAGCATAAGTTATACGAAATGATTACAAATCGAGAAATAAATGCTGAAGATAATTGTGCTTATTGTGATGTTAAAAAGATGGATAGGGGAGATGTTTTTGTTCCATCTTATTCATCTGGCGACAGAACCCGTTCTTTTCTGAAAATACAGGATGGTTGTGATTATTTTTGTACTTATTGTGCTATTCCATTTGCTCGTGGCAGGAGCAGGAGTGATACGATAGAAAATATTGTAAATTCAGCAAGACAAATTGCATTGGAAGGATTGAAAGAAATTATTTTAACTGGGGTAAATATTGGTGATTTTGGTAAACAGAATGGAGAAAACTTCTTACAGCTGATTCAAGCGTTGGATAGTGTAGAAGGGATTGAAAGATACAGGATTTCATCGATTGAGCCTGAATTGCTTACCAATGAAATTATTGATTTTGTAGCAGATTCAAAAAAGTTTTTGCCTCATTTTCATATTCCTTTACAATCAGGAAGTAACAAAATTCTGAAATTGATGAAACGGCATTATCAAAGAGAATTATTTGCCGGAAGAATTTATAAAATAAAGGAAGTAATGCCTCAAAGTTGCATTGCTGCTGATGTAATAACTGGATTTCCAGGTGAAACAGACGAAGATTTTAAAGATTCATATAAGTTTATTGAATCGCTACCGATATCATACCTGCATGTTTTTACTTATTCTGAACGTCCTGACACTATTGCCGTAAAACTCGAAGGTAAAGTAGCTGTGAATATACGTCGCGAAAGAAGTAAAGAACTACAGGAATTGTCTGAATTAAAGAAACATCAGTTTTATTTGCAAAATCAGGAAACTATTAGAAGTGTTTTGTTTGAATCTGATATTCATAATGGGTATATTTTTGGTTTTACAGATAATTATATACGGGTTAAAATAAAGAAAAACAATGATTTAATAAATAAAGTTATTGAAACGAAATTGAATTTTTTAGATAAAGATGAGGTTTTTATTGTTGAGTAGTTAAATGAATTTTTTATAAATTCAACTAGTATTATGGTATGAGAATGCGATATTACTTGGGGAAAATTCAATAATTATTGAAAATTTCTAATAGTTTAATTTATGTTGAATGAATATATTTATTTATAATCTTTTATAGTTGTTGACATTCAATTAAATAAAAAATATTTTTTCAAATTAATGCTTTATATCAATTTTATTAAAAAAAATAAAAAAAGTTATTATCTTTGAACCGCAATTTATTATGAATATACTTTATTTACTTATAGGAGTTAGTCTTTTTGCTGCATTAATTTTTTTGTGGCTTTTTATTTGGTCTGTTAAATCAGGTCAATATGAAGATAACTATACACCATCGATTAGAATTTTATTTGATGATGAAGTAAAAGAAGAGGATATTTCAGGAAATAGTAATTAACTTAATTCTTAATTGTATGGAGATACAAAAATTCAATTACGACAATGCAATTGTTAAAAATTTTATCTGGGCTACTGTAATCTGGGGTGCAGTTGCTATTATTGTTGGTTTATTAGCAGCTCTTCAACTTGCTTTTCCCTTTTTTAATCTGGGAATAGAATTTACTGCATTTGGCAGAGTAAGGCCAGTGCATACCAATGCAGTTATTTTTGCATTTATTGGTAATGCTATGTTTGCTGGAGTTTATTATTCGTTGCAAAGAGTGTTAAAAGCACGTATGTTTAACGATATACTCAGTAAGATTAATTTCTGGGGTTGGCAATTGATTATTGTCCTTGCTGCAGTTACATTGCTGGCAGGTATTACAACAGGAAAAGAATATGCCGAACTTGAATGGCCAATAGACATTTTGATTGCAATAATGTGGGTAGTTTTTGGATGGAATATGATTGGTACTATCATCAAACGTCGAGTGAAACACATATATGTTGCAGTTTGGTGGTATCTGGCAACTTTTATTGGAGTAGCTGTTTTGCATATAGTTAATTCTATTGAATTACCAATATCTTTATTGAAAAGCTATCCAATATATGCTGGTGCTCAGGATGCTGTTGTTCAGTGGTGGTACGGGCATAATGCGGTTGCTTTCTTTCTTACAACTCCATGGTTGGGTATTATGTATTATTACCTTCCGAAAGCATCTGAGAGACCCATTTATTCCTATCAACTTTCAATTATCCATTTTTGGGCATTGATTTTTATTTATATGTGGTCGGGTCCTCATCACTTATTATATCAAGCTTTACCTGATTGGGTTCAAGCTTTGGGAGTTACATTTTCTATAATGCTTATTGCTCCTTCATGGGGAGGTATGATTAATGGATTTTTGACTTTAAGAGGTGCTTGGGATAAAGTAAGGGATAGTGCAGCATTAAAATTTATGGTTGTGGCAATTACGGCCTATGGTATGGCTACTTTTGAAGGTCCAATGATGTCGCTTAAAAGTGTTAATGCCATCAGTCATTTTACTGACTGGACTATAGCACATACTCATATTGCTGGTATGGGATGGAATGGTGGTTTGATATTTGGTATGCTTTACTGGCTGGTTCCAAAAATGTTCAGAACAAAATTATATTCAGAAAAACTTGCTAATACACATTTTTGGATAACTACATTAGGTATTTTAATGTTTGCAATTCCAATATACTGGTCTGGTATAACTCAATGGTTAATGTTAAGACAATATACTTCAGACGGACTTTTAACTTATCCAAACTTTATTGAAACTTCTGCAAAATTACACCACTTTTATGTAATACGTGTTGTTGGTGGAACTCTATTTTTGCTTGGATTTTTAATGTTTTTATTCAATATTGTTAAAACAATAAAGCTTGGCAATATGGTTGATAATGAAGAAGCTGAAGCTCCTGCTTTGTTTAATATTGGAAAACGTAATGCTGCTTCAGAAACATGGCATCGCTGGATGGAAAGAAAAGCTGTTCGTTTCTCTATATTTGTTTTTATTGCACTTGTTATTGGAGGTATTGTAGAAATAATTCCAATGATGAAAGTAGATTCGAATATTCCTAAAATATCATCTGTAAAACCTTATTCACCTTTAGAATTAGCCGGACGTGATATATATATCAGTGATGGTTGTTATAACTGTCATTCGCAACAAGTTCGCCCATTAAGATATGAAACCGACAGATATGGTGAGTATTCTAAAATTGGTGAATTTGTTTATGATCATCCTTTTCAATGGGGTTCCCGACGAACGGGTCCGGATCTTGCTCGAGCAGGTTTTATAGGTAGTTCAACTTATAAAACAGCAATTTGGCATTATAATCATTTTAATAAACCACAGGAAATGTTTCCACAATCAATTATGCCTGCGTATCCTTGGTTGATTACAAGAACAGTGGATTTATCAATGATACCGTTAAAAATACGTGCAATGCAAACTTTAGGAGTACCTTACGAAAAAGGTTACGACCTAAAAGCCACTGAAGATTATTTGAAACAAGCTGGAAAAATAGTTGGAGAATTAAAAGCTTCTGGAGTAACCGTTGAGCCTACTTCCGAAATAGTGGCAATGATTGCTTATTTACATAAATTAGGCTATGATATTTCTCCTGCAGCAAATAAACTTTCAAAATAAAATAAATGGGTTTTGTAGGTGAGGTTTTATCAAATGAAAATGGAATCCAATGGTATTATATTATTGGGATGATTATTTTTATTATTTTATTTATAGTACTAATAATTAAAGTTGTCAGGATTCCAAAATCAGATTTATTACATTTTAAAGAATCAATTTTAGAAAACGATAATACTGCTGATAGCAATTAAAAAGTAAATACTGAATATTATGAGTGAAAATATTACAGATAATAAAAATAATATTAATGAGCATGATAATCATGAACATGAATATGATGGCATAAAGGAATTGAAGAATCCATCACCAATGTGGGTGATTTTTTTATTCTTTATAACTATTTGTTTTTCGGGAATTTATGCTGTTAAATATTTTGGGTATCCAAACAACGGAATGGATCAGGCAAGCGAATATAAAGCAGCTGTTGAAGAACAGAAAAATAAAATGATTACTATGGGAGGTGCAGGAAATAAATTAACAGAACCTCAAATGTTGGCTGCCGGTGAAAAGATTTTTAAGGAAAAAGGATGTATTGCCTGTCATGGAGCCAAAGGCGAAGGCAATGCAATAGGTCCTAATTTATGTGATAATTTTTGGATTAATGGTTGCAAACCTGAACAGATTTTAGGCATAATTACTGAAGGTAAACCCGAAAAAGGAATGACTTCTTATAAATCATCTTTAACAGCAGCTCAGATTAATCAGGTAGCTGTATTTGTCATGAAAAAACTGGTTGGTTCTAATCCAGCTAATGCAAAGGTTGCTCAAGGAACAGAATGTAAATAAGATAGTTATATCAAATTAAAGTTTCTTAAATTAAAGAAAACTATTAAAAAGGTAAATGGAAAATAATTCAACGGATGCTTTTCGTGATAAGCCAATAAATATTGATGAAACAGGCAAAAGTAAACGAATAGTTGCAAAGCAACCAAAAGGTAAATGGTACAACAGGCGTACTTATTTTGCCTGGTTTTGTATATTGTTTTTAATTTTTGCTCCAATAATAAAGATTAATGGGAATCCATTAATGTTATTTGATATAGTTAATCGTAAGTTTTCTTTGTTTGGTAATATGTTTTATCCTCAGGATACATTTATACTGGCACTGATAATGTTAGTAGCAGTAGTTTGTATAGTTCTGTTTACTGTAATTTATGGCAGATTGTTTTGTGGTTGGGCTTGTCCGCAAACCATTTTTCTGGAGATGATTTACCGCCGGATCGAATATCTTTTCGATGGTAATCACCGCAATTTATCTAATGAGAAATATGATGAGTATTCAAAAATAATTCGTACGATTGGTAAACACTTAGTTTATATTATAATATCATTTATTATTACCAATGTTTTTATAATGTGGTTTACAGGTCCTGAAAAATTATGGCAAATTATATCATCTCCTATAAGTGAAAATCAGCTTGGGTTTTTATTCATGGCAGGTGTTTCGTTATTCTACTATTTCGTTTATGCTTACCTGCGTCAGCAAATTTGTACTTTCTTTTGTCCTTATGGCAGGCTTCAGGGTGTATTATTGGATTCTAAATCGATTTCTGTAATTTATGATTATAAAAGGGGAGAACCACGTGGATCAAAAAATACGGGTGATTGTATTGATTGTAAGCAATGTATTGCTGTTTGTCCTACTGGTGTTGATATTAGAAATGGTTCTCAATTTGAATGTATCAATTGTACAGCATGTATTGATGAGTGTAATATTGTAATGGAAAAAGTAAAAAAACCTGGAAATCTTATTCGTTTCGATTCATATCATGGAATAGAAACAGGTAAACATTCAATTAAGAATGCCCGTACGTATGCTTATTCTGCTGTTTTGTTAATACTTGTTATTGTATTAGGTATTACAGTCTCTAAACGGACTTCCGTTGATGTTTCCATTAATCGCATGCAAGGTACTATGTGTCAGGAAATAGATATAAATAATGTTTCAAATATTTATACCGTTAAACTAATAAATAAGTCAAATAAATTAAAAAACATCAGCTTTAAATTAATTGATATTCCGAATGGAGATTTACAATTCACAACTGATATTTCACAACTGGAAGCAGGTGCTGCAATTGAAAGTGTATTGATGCTTAAATTGCCCAAAACTTTATTAAAAGGAAGATCAACTGATTTGGAAATAGGTGTTTATGATTCCAAAACTCTACTTTCAACGTATACTATTAATTTTATCGGTTTACAAAAATAAAATCAAATGAAATTTAACTGGGGACATGGTATATTTATTTTCATGACTATATTTGTAATATTGTCGATTATTTTTATAATATTCTCATTAAATCAATCACAGGATTTGGTTTCTGATGATTATTATGATAAAGGTGCTGACTATTCTCAGCAAATTGAAATTAATAAAAGGTCAGATGTTTATCAGGATAGTGTTGCTGTAAATGTTAATATTGAAAGTCTTGATGTTGATCTTTGCCAAAGTATGAAAAATTCAGTAGATACACTTCTTCTCCATTTTTACAGACCATCTGATAAGAAATCGGATATTAAGCTTAAATTTCCAATGTCTGGGAACATTAACATTCCTCTTAGTAATTTTATACATGGTCGATACGAGGTTAAGATATCCTGGTATCACCTTGGTAGTTTGTATAATATTAAGAACGATATAATTATAAAATAATGGAAGTGATTATTGCAGGATTTTTACTTGGATTGGTTGGCAGTTTGCATTGTGCAGGAATGTGTGGACCTATTGCTCTTAACCTCCCTTTGCGTGGTAATTCTTTTACTGAACGTTTAATAAGTGGAATTTTATACAATTTAGGCAGAACCTTTATGTATGGTGTAATGGGTGCAATATTCGGCTTTATTGGTCAAGGATTTCTTTTATTGGGAATTCAGCGTTGGGTTTCAATTACAATGGGTATTATATTAATTGTTTCTGTTATAGCACCTTTTGCTTTTAAAAGAATTAAATTTTCTAATTTTGATTTCTTTACCGGATTTGTTCGTAGCAGTATTCAAAAACTTTTTCAAATGCGATCCTATAAAGGCCTTTTTCTTATAGGAATGCTTAATAGTCTTTTGCCATGCGGTTTAGTTTATTTAGCCATTGTGGGTGCCATTGCTTCAGGTAACATGTTTTATGGTAGCCTTTATCTGTTTTTTTTTGGTCTGGGTACATTACCAATGATGCTTGCAATTTCGCTTATTGGTAATGCAATAACTTCAAATGGCAGAAATATTTTAAATAAAATAATTC
>CAIZXK010000389.1 GCA_903936865.1 uncultured Bacteroidales bacterium
CCAGTTTCTAATTCAAGTTGGTATATTTATTTAATAGCTTTAATTCCAATTGGTTTAATATTATTAATGCATTCTTTCAAGATCCTTAATTTTTACAAAATAAAAAAAGGAAACATATTAACAATAAATTTGATTGTTATAATACTTGGATTATTATTTTCCATTTTATTTGGATATAGTTTCTTGAATTCTGATTAAATATGAACAAAGCTATTTAAAGTCAATAAAAAAACAAAGGCAAATCATACAATTGCAAACCCAATAATTCCAAAAAAAGCCCGATAACTGTTTATCAGGCTTTTTTTGTCAAACGATATTTTATCAACCGCAACCACCCGAAGCACCTTTTTTCTTTTTGGCAGCACCGGCTGCAGGTTTTGGTTTCGGAGCTTCAGAACCTGCCATTTTGGCAGGAACAGCAGAAGCAGAATCGCCGGCAACACCACCCAATGAACTTCCGGCAGCCTTGCGGAATTCGTATTTTGCCAGTTCTTCATCAGCCATCGTACTTGCAGGTTTTTGAGGATTCAATATGGTTTCGTACCAGTTATTTAAACCACCCTGCAATACAAAAATATTTTCATAACCCTTCATCCGGCAAAGCATCCAGGCTTCCACAGCATCCACATTTCCGTTCGAATAAATAACAATGGTATATTTATCCTGATTCATAAATTCACTCCACTCATCACTCACAATATTCTCGATGTTTAGATTGGTTGCATTGGGAAGACTGAATTTCTGAAACTCAAATGCATCCCTAACATCCACTAATTTAACTGTTGGATCTTTTTCTACCAGCATGGCTGCCAACGCATCGGCAGTAATAAAATAGGCTTTTTCCTTCAGTTCGGATATAATCTGTTTCTGACTTACCTTTTCAGATTTCATTGCTTCTTTTGGGACAAATGCAAGTATCAATCCCAATGAAAGCATTACTATCGCTAAAATATTTAATTTCTTCATTTTAATTTTTATTTAAAAATTAGTATTCGTCTCTGGGAAATTTCTTTTCAATCCATTCGGCACCGTAAAACATGCCCATGGCAATGATAATCAACAGAAATAAAAACAATCCGTCAGATATTCCGATAAAGTCAGAGAGTTTAAGAGGACCCATTGGTTCCGCTTTATAAAGACCTTCCCAAAGTGGAAAACCAAAGCCGAATAAGGCAACTCCAATGATAATGCCTACCACAAAAATCATTGCATCTATCTTTCCTATGGCAACAGCACAAATACTGGTTCCTGGACAAAAACCGCCCAGAATAAAGCCGATTCCCATTAATACACCGCCTGTTATTGCTGAATATAAAAAGGTATTGTTTACATAAATCAAATCCAGATCTATCCATCCAAATAGACTGAAAAAGAGTAATCCAATCATTGCAGTAATTGCTGCTGTAAAAAATACTTTCATCACAGTCATGTCGTAACCGTAAAAAACGCCGGCTAATTTTCTGCTTGAAGAAAAACCCGATTGCTCAAGAACAAAACCAAATCCGATGCCGATAAATAATGCCAGCAAAAGGTTTAAGTTTTCAAAATTTTCTATTCCTACTGATAAAGGTGCAGTCATATTATTTTTTATTTGAAATGTTTATATTTTTTTAATAATTATTTTTTAAGGATTTCTAAAAATTAGATTTTTTGAGTTGAACAAGATTTTAAAACCGCAGTTTAATAATGTAAATGAGGATTTTAAAATTGAAGTTCAACGAAGAAAAAGCAATTTTTAGAAGTCCGTATTATATCCAGTTTTTTCTGAAAATATAAGCCACAGCATAACCTGTTCCGAAAATAAACATCATGGTAAGGAAACCTGCAACAGAAAAACTTGCCATGCCCGACAAAGCGGCACCACTGGTACAACCTCTGCCAAACTGAGAACCAAACCCGAAGAAAATACCTCCCAACAATGCAAAAATCAAGCGACGTTTAGCCGTAATTTTCGGACTGTGCTCTACTTTTAATTTTAATCGTCCCGAAAAAGCTCCTGATAAAAAGCCACCTATCAAAACGCCCAGAACTTCAATTACTATCCACCATTTGGAATGATCTTCCATTAAAGATTTATAGGTGTTTCCGAAAAAACTACCATCGGTACCTTTGGTAAATGGTGAAACGCAAAATGAAATAGCGTTTTTAAAAGCACCACTTGCTCCCAATCCTTCTCCGGCAATAAAAAAAGCGGACAATAAAACCAAACCTAGCAAAACGCCACCTATATATGGATTCATATATGGTTTTGCAGCTCTTTTCAATTCATTATTTGTTGAATTCATTTTAAAAATGTTTTATTATTATGAATGTATTTAATTTCTTATTAATTAATAAAGGTATCTACTGCTTTGTCCCGCATAAACAATTACAAATCTGAGGATTAAACCTCCAAGAAGTATTAATATTGCAGCAAATCTGTGGTTTATTTTATAACCCCGTAATTCCATAATTTCCAGTAAGGCCGGTAACAATAATCCCATAAAAACTACAACTCCCCAGAATACAAAAGTATATTGTCCACCCAGAAACATTTTGGCAGCCTCTATTTGAACCTGAGTACTTGCCAGAAATCCCATAAACATGTGGATAATCAAAAACAGCTCAATACCAATCATTGCAAGATCAATTTTGCTGAACCATTTTATTTCTTCATGATCTTTCGAAATCAGCATAATAAATGCAGCAGCAGTTGAAAGTCCTGAAACCAGAAACAACATCCCAAGTACAGAAGTATTCCAAAACGGACGGGCATTGAAAGCCGATAATAAAATTCCGGTATATATCCCCAGAATAATGCCATATATCAGCAAAGCCCACATCAATATCAGCTTCTTTTCATTCAGAAAAGATTCCAAATCACGCATCCATTTGAATTTCCAGTTCCAGTTCGGGCTTTTATTTTCTGTTTTTTCAATAGCAAACGATAGGTATTGAATATATTTATTAGAAAAGTTGAACTGAGGAAAAACGGCTTTAAGATTTAAAACCGCATATATTATTGACAATGGAGTAATAACCATAAGTGTCCATGCACCCCACGACATGGGTGAGTTGAGGTGGATGGTTGTATAAAGTCGCCAGAAATACAATTTATGGTGCAAATCAATAAACAGTGCCATTAATCCTAAAATAAGGAAAAAGGGCACAAACATGGGGGCAAGTTTTAAGGCGGTAAAGAAGTTTTTTTCTTTATTTCTGATGGCATAAAATCCCGCATAAATCAATAAACCGGCAGCCAATCCACCCAGAAAAAGATAAACAGCAATTTCCCATCCCCAGGCATGAAGTATTGGATCTACGCCTTTATTCATTCTTCCGCTGATAATAATTTCTTCTCTCATAAAATATTTTTATTTTTTATTTTAATAAATGAATTCAGAATTTATACCCTTCAATTAGATAAGAAAATATAATTTAGGATCAGTTCCTGCTTCAGGAATCAGTAATTTCCATTTTCTGTTTTTCAAAATCTGTGAAATTTCACTCTCCGGATTATCCAAGTCGCCAAAATACATACATTTTGTAGGGCAAACCGAAACACAAGCTGGTTTTAAACCCTCAGCAACTCTATGCATGCAAAAAGTACATTTGTCAACATAGCCATCCGGATGTGTATATCGGGCATCATAAGGACATGATTCAATACAGGCAGCACAGCCTATACATTTTTCATGTGTTACCAACACCATTCCACCCTCTTCTTTATGACTGGCACCTGTGGGGCAACATCTTACGCAGGGTGCATTTTCGCAGTGGCAACATCGTTCCGAACGGTTTTCCAATGCAAGCTGAGGATAAGTTCCTTCAGTAACTTCCACTACCCAATCGCGGCAATATCCGATAGGAACATTGTTCTCTGTCTGACATGCCACAACACAGTCGCTGCATCCCACACATTTTAATGTATCAATTGCCATTGCATATCGCATAATCTATTCTTTTTTTAATTTAAAATTCTGATAACTTAAACTTTTTACTGCTTTTTATACTAAGCATTTACATCCGTAATAAAAGTAACAAAATTGCCTCTCATTCCAGTTCCACCCATAATTGGATCGAGCATTACGTTGGTAATCATTTCTGTATCTGAAGCACCTCTTCCGTAGGCTTGAGTAAGCCGGGCATCTGCATGTCCGAAACCATGTACCATATAGACAGAATCATGACGGATACGTTCTGTGATTCTTACTTTTATAGCAAAAGTGGAAACAACTCCATCCTGATTCTTGAGTTTAACCAATTGATGTTCTTTTAAATCCCAGATTTTTGCAATCTTAGGATTCACCCACAATAAGTTTTCATCCATCAAATCGGTTAGGTTCGGATTATTGGCAGTACGGCTAAATGTATGCATGGGAGCACGTCCGTAATTTAATCTGTAAAATCCTTCTTCAGGTTCAGGATGAGCCGTATAAACCGGAAGAGGGTTGAATCCCTCAGCTTCTAATGTTGTTGAATATAACTGTATTTTCCCCGAATCAGTATTGAATTCAAATTTTGATCCTTTAGCTATATATAATTCATGTTCGGGTTTTGACAATATTTTCACTCCTTCTTTTTTCATTTCTTCAAGCGAAGAACCAATTTGCTTTAATTCCCAGTTGAGTTCTTCTTCTTGGGTTTTGAATGGGAAGTAATCTTTTAAACCAAGCTTTAATCCCAGTTCTCTTGCCATCCACCAGGCTGGTTTGCTATTATACATGGGTTTTACAGCAGGCATACGTAATGAAATATTTGCTTCTCTGTTCTGGCTAACCCTCAGCGAATCATAACGTTCCAGATAAGTACATTCAGGCAAAACCACATCGGCCCAGCCTGTAATTTCCATTGGCATGGTATCAACAGCTACCAATAAATCAAGATGCTGAATGGCTTCCAATGTATGTTTTGTATTAGGCAAGGTATTTATCAGATTGGTTCCCACTACAAACCATCCTTTTACTTGTTTGGTTTTATCAGAATCTTTACTTGGAATGCTTGCATCAACAATGGCATTCGATAAACCCAGATCTACCAGGTTGTATTTTCCATTGGTTGTATCTTTCCATGTCCAGGCAGGTTTAGGGAATTCGGGAGTATGAAAATGAGGAACTTCAGCTTTTTCAGGAATATAAAAACCACCTCTTTGTCCCCAATTTCCCAAAATTGCATTCAAAATAGCAACTGCACGCAGACGTTGTGTATCATCACCATACCAGGTTGTATGTCGTCCCGGATGTATAATTACCGATGGACTTGCATCGTGCATTTCTTTGGCAGTTTTAACAATAACTTCCGGTTTAATTGTGGTAATACCGTAAGCCCATTCGGGTGTAAATGGCTGGATATGTTGCTTTAACTGTTCAAATCCTTCACAGTTGGTTTCTACAAATTGTTTGTCGTACCATTCATTGGTAATAATTACATTCATCCAACTCAGAAGCAGTGCAATATCTGTTGCCGGTTTTATTGGCAGCCAATGTTTTGATTTACTTGCAGCTGTTGAAAAACGAGGGTCAACCGTTATAATTGTAGCACCTTTATCAATGGCATCACTCATTTCCTGAACCTGAGCATTATGCATGTTTTCTCCAAGATGCGAACCAATCAGTACCAGACATTTGCTATCTCTGATATCAAGAGGTTCGGGTGAGCTTAAACCTGTACCAAAAGTATTAGCAAAAGCTACTTCACGCGGTCCCATACATTGGGCAAATGAAGGTTTGGCAATATTATCGGAACCAAAAGCTTTTACAAGATTAGTAAAATATTTTCCTCCACTGCCATGATGGAATAAAGCGATACTTTCGGGTCCGTATTTGACCGAAATATCCTTCATTTTTTTTGCTATCAAATCAAAAGCTTCTTCCCAGCTGGCTTCCCTGAACTTTTGCTGTCCTCTTTCATTTACACGGATTAGAGGTGTTTTCAATCTGTCTTTATCAAAATATGAACCGATACCACCAGTTCCTCTGGGACATAAGCGGCCGTTGCAATGAGGATCTTTATCATTACCCGTTATTTTCTGAATAATACCCTCTTTATTTACATGAGTCCATCCGGCACATTGCCAGAAACAGATTTCGCAATAGGTTGGATAAACTCCAAATTTTGCTTTTATTTCTTCATCCGACATCGCCAACAATTCTTCAAAAATGATTCCTGATAGGGCAAAACCGCCGGTTAGCAATGCTGATATTTTTAGAAATTCTCGTCTTTGCATTTTCTTTGATTTGAGCGTCAAAGATAGTAAAAAAATATTTTATATAGATATATCAGATCGGAAGAGCGTCGTGTAGGGAAAGAGTGTGCCTCTATGTGTAG
>CAIZXK010000390.1 GCA_903936865.1 uncultured Bacteroidales bacterium
CTTGGAATACAATTAATAATAAATACAATGCAAAATCCTGCAAATGGAGGAACTACAACAGGAGGCGGTACAATAAACTATTATCAGGTATGTACAGTAAGTGCTATACCCGATACCGGCTATACTTTTATTAACTGGACAGAAAATGGAACTATCCTCAGTACAAGTTCAAATTACGGTTTTCTTGCAACTTCTGATCATAATCTGGTTGCAAATTTTTCTGCGAATCCACTAACGATAAACACTACCACATATCCAGTCAATACAGGAAGTGTTACCGGAGGAGGAAATTTCATTGCCGGACAAACGTGTACCTTGAATGCTTCAGGTAATAGCAACTGCACTTTTGCAAACTGGACAGAAAACGGGAATATCGTGAGCACTTCTGCAATTTATCAGTTTACAGTAACGAATACCAGAAATCTGTGTGCAAATTTTAATATGGGAAACACCAACGTTACAACTTCCTCAATCCCATTGAATGGGGGAAGTACTAACGGTGGAGGTATTTTCAATTTCCATCAGTACTGTACTGTAAATGCATCTCCAAGCAGTGGATATACTTTTGCTAACTGGACGGAAGATGAAGAAGTAGTAAGTTTTGATTCTATCTTTAGTTTTAATGTGGATTCAAACATGAATCTGGTTGCTCATTTTACAACAAATCCTTTTACTATATCAACTACTTCAAGTCCGGCAAATGGTGGAAGTTGTGTGGGAAACGGAATATATGCCCCCAATCAATTTTGCTTACTGCATGTAAAACCCAATCCGGGCTTTTCATTTGTAAACTTAACTGAAAATGGAAATATTATAAGTACTTATATTTATAATTACTTAACGGTTACATCAAACATGAATCTGGTTGCTAATTTTACTCCACTACCATGTTCCGCATATTTTACTTTAGTACCAGACAGTATGCTATTGCATCATTATTTCATTATTCCCAATGCAACTGGCATAGCTCCATTTAATTATAGCTGGAATTGGGGAGATGGAACATTCGATTCCATCGCTTATCCATCTCACACCTATGCTGCATCAGGAAACTATAACATCAGCCTGCATATTACCGATGCAGTTGGCTGCACTTCTGCTTATTCCTATTATGCAAGCCTTCAGAAATCAACGGATAACATTATATCCATTGATGTAATTCAGGAAAGCGTTGGTTTACTACCCGAAAAAACAAGCGATAAGATTAGGATTTATCCAAATCCGGCAAAAGATAACATTAGCATCGAAAGCAACTCAAACAGCAAACAAAGGTTGGATATTGTCAATTTAATAGGGCAAACTGTATATTCGGCTTATATTTATGGTAAAACTACAGTTGATGTTTCCACTTTCTCCAGAGGTATATATTTCCTGAGATTGAATACGATGAATGAAACGGTAGTAAAGAAATTTGTAAAAGAATAACGGGACTTCAAAAAATGTCTATCCTAACATAGGTTGCCCCCCTTCAAGTGGTTGAAAAAACCCTTCAAGTGGTTGAAAACCCTTGAAGAGGTTGAAAAGATCATCCATAAAACCAATTAAAGTGGTCAAAAATCCATCCAAATTAAAACCCCCTTGAAGAGGTTGAAAACCCTTGAAGAAGTTAAAAATATAATCCATAAAACCACTTAAAGAGGTCAAATAAATCCATCCAAATTTAAAACCGCTTGAAGGGTTTTTTAAACCCTTCAAGGGTTGTTGGTAACAGGCATATATAATGAAAAAAGATTATGAATCAGTTTCGTATTACACAAAAGAAACTATCACTAAATATTTCAGGAAATCAAAACTTCTAATTTCTAACTTACAGGTTTCTATTTATATTTTTCGTCTGCTTCCTTTAATTTAAGGAAATAGTGAGGCATGGGTAAATCTATCATTACCTTTTCATTGGTAATCGGATGTGTAAAGCTAAGACTAAAGGCAAACAGACGGATTTGTCTTACAAAAGTGGCATCGGCTCCATAACGCCTGTCGCC
>CAIZXK010000391.1 GCA_903936865.1 uncultured Bacteroidales bacterium
GAAACTACGGTATCACTTGCTGTTACTTTTCCGCTGATTTTGGGATTGGTATCAGTAACCATTACCATTTGTATGGATTGATAATAACAGGTATCTGCCGGATAAACCGTTTTGGTGTTTAGCGTTACCTGATAGTTAATTGCAGTAGTTGTGGGTTGTGGATAAACATGACTTACATTTTGCCCGACAGCCGTATTTCCATCCCCAAAATTCCAGTAATACATGGTAGGATTACTGCTCGCATTACTTCCTGTAAAATTGAAAGTTATATTGTTTTGTTTGGTATAGGAAAAGCCATTCTGGCAATTCATAGAAGTAGTATAACAAATGCTGAAATTTATTGTGTTTATATTATCATTGGCATAAGCTACCCCATGATGCCATATATTATTGCAATCCTTTACCCTCAGATAATATGGCTTGTTATAAGTGGTATTGGTTATCAGAATAATATAATAGCCATTTACACCCGTAGTAATTATATCATTATAGTTTGCACTATCCGTAATATAAATGCTATCGTTGGCAATGCCGTTTCCGTTTGCTATATTTGTAACCTGGCCCTGAATATTCAAGGTAGAAAGTGCATGGCTTTCAATTGCAGTAATTATCAAAAATAAAGCGATGATGTATTTCTTCATAAAATCATTCTCCCAAAAATCATTAAATCATTTTTATTATCAGATGCATAGTATTCATTAAGTTGTAATTTTAAAATTTATAAATTAATCCGCTTCCCATTCCATAAAGCATGTAATTCTGTTTTATAGGATACATGGATTCGTTGAGTATATTGCCAAGGTTGTATTTCATATCAGGGCTTATATAAATGCTCCATCTTTCGCTTATCGAATACCTTATATAGAACCGCAACAGGTAATTTACCATGATGGAGTTAAGATAAGGTGATTTTTCGTTGCTGATTAACAGTGCTGTTTTCCCATCTGTAGATAATAGGCGTGAATCAGCCTTTAGCAGAAAACCAAGCGAAATTCCGGTTGATACTTCAAAAGAAATGTTGTTAGCCACAAAACGTTTTCCGATTAAGAAAGGTATTTCAACGTATTTGTAGGAATTATCTTTTCTGAAACTATATTTATTGGTTTTATAGTTGGTGTCTTTCACTACAAACCAAATTGTATCCAGATGCCACGAGCCGGGAGGATTTACCGAATCCTTTACATAATAAAGGGTATCTCTGTGCAGCCAGTTTTCTGTTATATTCCTTAAGGTTTCTGAAGTATTGAAATCCACTTTTTCGCCATATTTCTGATATTGAAATCCACTTTGGATGTAGAATTTATTGAAGTTGAAGCGTAATTCCAATGCCGGAGATAATGCAAAGATGGGTTTTTCTGCATCCTTTCTTAGTTTTACCAGGTTATCATATTCGGTTGCAGCCGAAAGTTTTTTGTCAACAAAATATACCGTTGCACCCAGCAGCAATTCAAAACGACTGGAAACCGGTTTTTTATAGGCCTTTTTTATTAAGTCATCAGCCCTGGCTTTTTCATTTTCTTTTTGATCTTTCGTTTTTGCTACCACAGCGGCTTCTTCCGTTTTGTTTTCTTTTATTTCTTCCGCTTTTACGCTTGCTTCAATTCCGCTTTGCATTCCATTGGTTTCAATGGCTTTTTGCATCGGAATATCTGCAGGTTTCCCAACAGAAGCTTTGCTTTCAGGTTGAGGTATTGTATTATCGGTTGCCGTATTTGCATGTTGCCGTTTTGCAGCAGCTATGTTTTTATTTTTATAATCGTTTGAACTGCTTTCAATTTTATTGCTTTGCTGTTTGTTGAAGTTATCTTGCTTTGAAGCAGTTGAAACAGCCAGAGGTTCTGCAAAAGGAATTTCCTTTTCTTTATTTTCATTGGCTGAATTCTGCTGATAAGATATATCCTTATCCTTAGTTTTGCTGATAAGGTATTGATAAGCCCAGATAGAACCTGTTATGAATAAGATGGCGATTATGAAAATGCTCAGACGCTTGAGATTATGATAAAATGAAAGTTTGCCAAAGATTTTCTCTTTGGTTTTTTCAGAAGGTAGTTCAGCCCTGTAATCACGTAAGCCCTTCTTAAACAATTCGTCAATATTGTGTTTTTCTTTCATGTTGCTAATTGATAATTGTTTTTTTGTTTGTATTCCAATACTGCTTCCGTTAATAATTTTCTGGCACGCGAAAGTTGTGATTTTGAAGTTCCTTCGGTAAAACTCAGCAAAGTTGCAATTTCCTTGTGCGAATAATCTTCAAAAGTATAGAGGTTAAATACAGTTCTGCATCCGTCGGGTAGTTTTTGAATAATCTTCATCAGTATTTCGGGTTCAACTTCATAGTCTATGTCTGTATTTTCTTCCGGACTATTCATCATCAGGGGAGTGAGTTCGGTAAATTTTGCCTTTTTCTTTGTTCTCAAATAATTAAGGGCTGTATTTACCATTATTCTTTTCATCCATCCTTCAAAGCTTCCTTCTTGCCTGAACGATTTTATATTCTGAAATATCTTTACAAATGCATCCTGCATCACATCTTCTGCATCGGTGCGGTTGCCTGTATAGCGAAGGCAAATACCAAACATCAGCCCGGCATAATGCTCATAAAGCATAAACTGGGCATTCCTCTGTTCCTTGAGGCATGCTGCTATGATACTTTCTATTTCCTTCATTTGATTATACAAAGATGCAATTTTTTTGCTAAGGTTGGAAACCTGAACAAAAAAAAATGCAAAGTAGTTGCTTTGCGTTTTTTTTATATTGTAATAATGAAAATCTATTGCTGTATCCTTCGTTTTCCATAAAAAATATTGATGGTTAATTGATTTTATTATTAAGCCATTGCACAACCGGATAGATTGTTCGCTAAGTATTCTCCTTTTAAAAGAGCCTGTTCCGATTTATTGGAAATTTAGGATGGGTATTTATTTAATAATTGTAAGGCTCCCCTTATACTCTTTCTCTCTCCCATTCCTTTTGCTTTTGGCTTTGAGTACATAATAGTAAACCCCATCGGCGCAATCTTTACAGCTGAAATCGTTCTGATATCCAGCGGTTTCGTAAATAAGCACTCCCCAGCGGTTATAGATTTGCAGGGCTATTTCGTAGCTTTCGGCGTTTTGTATCTGGAAATTATCGTTCTGGCTATCGCCATTTGGTGTAATTACATTGGGTATAGTAAGTGGTGGATTGCAAAAGCTATCGTCTCCGGCAGTTATTACTATGGTATCGGTTGTTGTAATATCATACTCTGCCACATAAGCCCTTACCCAGTAAGTGCCACTCTGTTTTGCTTCGTAGGTAGCGGTATGGCTGCTATCCTGCCAGGTATAAGTAGCATTGGGTAAGTTGGGGTTTAAGATTAGGCTTTCGCCTTCGCACAGTGTTGTATCTTCTCCAAGGTTTATATTATATCCACATTCACAAACAGAAATATCATCAATAAATACATAAATTACACCCCATACACCAGTTGGCCAATAAATAGCATCTTGAAAGTTTCCAATAGTTAAATATTTTTCTCCACCATTGGCAATTATACTACCTGATATTTTATACCAATTTGCTGTATCTATTCCAATAACACTTTTTGTAAATTTAGCACATGTATCACATAAAATTGCAATTGTTGTATCCTTAACCTGATTAATAGTTAACATTGCTCCAATTGAATCGTAATTTACTATTACATTTGGCTGTCCTATATATATGAAAGTATATTCTGCCAATGACATATAATAGTCTATACAATACCTACTATTCTTTTTTAAACTGTCATTAAGTATATTTTTTATAGTTTCAATATATACTTTATTATTTGTATTTGGAGAATGGTAATGTAAAAGAAAACCTGCATAAGCAAATCCTGTTCTGGCATTTTGAAAACCTTCAATATTCAATGGTACAGAAACATTTCCTATATTGCAAATATTAAAATACTCAGAACTTAAACCCCACCAATATTTTGATTTATAAAGTTGTGCTAAATTATCAGGGCAATTATCATATTGCTCAAAGGAAGGATTTTGCACTAAATTATTGGATAAAATATATTGAGCCTGCACATTATATGCAAGTGAGAAAAGAATGAGTAGTATTAGTTTCCTTATATATTTCATACTGCTAACAAAAGTAAGTAATTTTTTAAATCTGCAATACAATTAATTGCATAAAACCAGTTTGCGGTTTGTTTTAAAAAGCATAAGGCTACATTTATTGCCAACTTATGAAAATACCTGGCAAAAATTTGTGCCTGCTGTGCTGCATATTTCTTTATTAGTATCCCTTTTAAAAAAACACAACCTTAAAATTGCAATACGCTTATTAAAATTGCCGGTACGCAAGCAGATTATTTTATTTTGCATGCGTACCGTTAAAATAAATGTACGTACTGCTTTATTGGGTATAGGTACTGACGGAATATACTTACGTACTGCTGATATATATGGGTGTACTGACAGAATATATGGACGTACCGGCAAAATATATGTGCGTACCGACAGAATATATGTGCGTACCGACAGAATATATGTGCGTACCGGCTCAATTAGTGTAGTTTAGCTTTTATGATAAATAACGATAAAAATAATCAATTGCAGGGCTAAGCCGGGAAAAGAAAATGTTTTAGTAAAGGAATTAAGTCCGGAAAGTATAAGTTATTCAGATATGGCAATAAAAACCAAAACCACTTATTTCTATACAATTGCAACAGAAAATAAAAGTGGTAAAA
>CAIZXK010000392.1 GCA_903936865.1 uncultured Bacteroidales bacterium
CAAACATGGGCCAAAGCTATTAACATTAGCTGGTATGATTTTTTTAATAACTGGATTATTTGTATTATCATTTATAAAAAACTATAATGGATTTTTAACCTCAGCACTATTAATCGGTGCAGGTTTTGGTATCGTTTTCCCAACCTTTCAGGCTATGGTAAATCATATTGTTGACATAAAAAAAAGAGGGGTAGCCAATTCAACTTTTTTTACCGCTGTAGATTTAGGTATAGGTTTAGGTGCAATAATTTCAGGCTTTATTTCCGATTTGTTTTCTTTAACAGTTACGTTTATCATCTGTGCTATTATCATCATTATTGCAAGTATAATTTTCTTTGTTTTTACGTTGCCTATTTATAATCAAAAAGTTAATGCTTTAGCAATAAAACAGTAAGAAAAGTAAACTTATTATCCAAAAGTCAGCATCCAACTAAAAATGTAAAGCAAACTTTTTTATAAAATTTATTGCCAGGAAAACAAAATATCAGTTTTCTATGTTAATAATGTATTTAAAACACAAAAATAATGAAAACACTTACCGAATTTATAATTGAAGAACAAGCTGCTTATCCTAATGCAAGTGGAGATTTAACCCGCTTATTGAATGATATTGGAATAGCTGCAAAATTTGTAAACAGAGAAATCAACAGAGCCGGATTAACCAATGTAATGGGTTATAACGATGAAGTAAATGTACAGGGTGAAGCACAAAAGAAACTGGATGTATTTGCTGATGAACAATTTATTGCTGCATTGCGTTCTGGTGGCGAATGCTGTGCCATTGCATCGGAAGAAAATGAAAAGATAATTGCTTTTGAAAATGAAAAATCGCAAAGTGGAAAATATGTAGTTGCAATTGATCCGCTGGATGGTTCTTCCAATATCGAATCCAATGTTTCCATTGGTACTGTTTTTTCGATATACAGAAGGATTTCCGAAAAAGGAAAAGGTACGGTTAATGATTTGCTTCAAAAAGGAACAGATCTGGTTGCAGCCGGTTATATCATCTATGGATCTTCTACAATGCTTGTTTACACCACAGGAAGAGGCGTTAATGGGTTTACACTCGATCCTTCCGTCGGATTGTTTATCCTTTCGCATCCCGAAATGAAATATCCTGAAAATGGAACCATTTATTCAATCAACGAATCCAATTACATCTATTTCCCTGATGCCATAAAAAAATACATTCAATATTGCCATTTTGATGATCCTCAAACCAATCGTCCATATATTACCCGATATATCGGTTCTATGGTTGCCGATTTTCACAGAAACCTGATTAAAGGTGGTATATTCTTATATCCTGGAACTATGAAGAATCCTTCCGGAAAATTACGTTTACTTTACGAATGTAATCCGATGGCTTTTATTGCAGAACAAGCTGGAGGAAAAGCTTCTCATGGTTTTGGCCGTGTTTTGGAAATAGCACCAACTGAAATTCATCAGCGTTCTCCTTTTTTTGCCGGACCAACATATATGGTTGAGAAAATTGAAGAATTTATGGAAAAATATTCTCCTGATTTCGGGAAATAAAACAAACAACAAATTATAAACAACAAACAGTAAGCAGTTTATAACTACTTACTGTTTTTTGTTTATTGCAACAGCTCCTCCTTCAAAAAGCAAGGATTTGTATTTTAATGAAGGTGATTTTATAAAATCACCCAACCCATAACTTTCCCATTTGCTGTCAACCAAGGCTATTGTAGCATCGTCGGTAACAACTACATTTGGCCACGGACGCTTAAAATCATCAAATTCCAATGTTTTCCTTGTTCCATCCACAACCAACAATTCAAGCTTTTCTCCATTTTCATCCAACGGATAAAAAGCATCCCTTTCCGGATCTATGTTATTGGCAAACAACCACACCACATCGGCTATTGCTTCCAAATCAACATTATTATCCATAAAAATAATATAGTTAATACCGTTGATTAAATTCTGTGAAAGCAATTGTTTGATTAATTGCCGGATATGATTTTTTCGCATCTTTTCAATGCCCAGTAATAATACAGGCAACCCGGTATTTTGTAAATTTCTGATGTTTTTAATTTCAGCAAAATTATTTTTAATAACTTCCTTATTAATTGTATCATTCATTTTATTGATTGAAATTTCAACAGGTTTTTGTGTGGCATCTATTCCGATTTTGCTGCCTAAAGCAAATTTTGCACTTGAATGATCGAGAACATCCATAGGACCTCTTGAGAAATGAATATCTTTTATAACAGCTGTATTTTTCACGATGACATCTATAACTTCCTTATTGGAATGAATATTAACAGTACCATCAACAATAACGAGTATTTTATTGAACATCATTTGGCCGGCTCCCCACAAAGCATTCATAACCTTAATGGCATGACCCGGGTAATCTGCCTTAATCTTTACAATTACAATATTATGAAAAACACCTTCGACCGGCATGGCCATATCTTCAATTTCGGGAAGCATTGCCAGTCTGATGGGAGCAAGAAAAATACGTTCGGTGGCTTTGCCTATGTATGCATCTTCCATTGGTGGAATTCCAACAATGGTAGCAGGGAAAACCGCATTTTTGCGATGGGTAATGCAAGTAACATGAAATCGGGGATATAAATCCTGCAGGGAATAATAGCCGGTATGATCACCAAACGGACCTTCAACTACCAGATCTTCTTGCGGATCAACGTAACCTTCTATTACAAAATCAGCATCGGAAGGAACTTCCAGATCATTGGTTATACATTTTACAAGTTCTACTTTTTTCTTTCGCAAAAAACCTGCAAGCATATATTCGTCCACATTGTCGGGTAGCGGAGCCGTGGCTGAATAAGTATAAGCCGGATCGCCACCCAAAACCACAGTTACCGGCATTCGTTGATTCAGTTTCTTGTATTCGTGATAGTGACGTGCCGAATTCTTATGCAAATGCCAGTGCATTCCGGTGGTTTCCTTATCGAGGATTTGCATGCGATACATACCAACATTGCGTTTTCCGTTTAATGGATCTCTGGTATTTACAACCGGCAAGGTAATAAAAGCACCCCCGTCATGTATCCAGGTTTTTAGTACAGGCAATATTGATAAATCAGGTTTGTCTATAATTACCTGCTGACATTCTCCTTTGCCTTTTTTTACTTTTGGCATCCAGGAGGCTATATTTCCTAACATGGGTAACAACCTGAGCTTGTCGGAAAATGATGTTGGCGATTCGGTGAGTTGCAGAAATATTTTTTCTATCTCCCTGCCAATCTCATCCAGATTATTTACACCCAACGCTATACACATTCTCTTGTCTGATCCCATTGAATTGGTAAGAACAGGAAATGAAGTTCCTGTATTTTCAAAAAGCAGAGCTTTGCCTCCGGCTTTTGATATTCTGTCGGTAATTTCTGTAATTTCGAGCTCAGGTGAAACAAATTCCTTGATGCGAATTAATTCTCCTGCCGATTCGAGGGTTTCTATAAAATGTTGTAAGTTCTTAAATGCCATTGTTTATTGTGATTTTAGCTTACTGAATTATCAGATTTTAAGCCCGGTGATTTTTGTATGCTGATTTTTTTTACAAAGTTATTATAATTTACAATTAATATTGAAAATGTAAGTATAGTTCTTTAAAAAAATCGATTAACCTATTCCTTTTTTATTTATTTTTACAGCTTAATTTCTTTTAATTAATATCAGTGGAATTGTGTTTTTCCCTTTAAGTTTTTATGATTTGTTTAGGTGAAATTAAACAAAAAATTAAACTTTTAGTTTAAAAAAATGATTACTTTTGATAAAAAAAACAGGATGATTTCTGAATGAATTTTATTCAAAAAAAAATTTTGTTAATGAAAATTAACAATTTTTTTCTTCCTGATTTAAAGATATTTACAGAGGTTTTTGAAAAAAAAATCACTTTTTTTTGCCATTTTTCAGACCTTATGACATTAATATATAGAAAGACATCATGATTGAAGAATATTCTTCGGCTAAAATAATAAGAGGGTTTAAGGAAAATGATGAAGCAATAATTAAAGAAGTTTATAATTTTTGCTTTGGATATATTTCCTGGTTTTTACCCAAAAACGGAGGAACATTTGAAGATGCAAAAGACATAATGCAGGAAGCAATGTTGCTGTTTTTCAGAAATTGCAGGACACAGAATTTCAAAATAGAAAATGCTGCAACAACACACATTATAAACTCGGCTAAATTTATATGGCTCAACAAAAGAAGAAAAGTAAGTGCAAATATAAAAAATTATTCGTTGGATTACCTGGAAGCTAAAGGAACTTATTATGAGGAAATGGACGATAAAGCTAAACTAAAAGAAAAGGAAAAGGAATATGACCAAAAAAGGAAAGTTTATAAATCCTGTTTTCAGGAATTAAAAGAAGAGTGTAAGGAATTATTGACTTTAGCCTTAAAGTATGAAGAAACCTCGGAGATAACCAAAAGAATGAAATTTAAGGATGACGCATCCACGATAGACAAAAAGCGCAGATGCAAACAAAAACTTTTAGAATTAATTAGTAATCACCCTAATTATAAAAAACTAAAAAATGAGTAGTGAAAAAAGAAAATTAGTACAAAAGTATCTCGACAAGGATATGACGGGAGAAGAAGTTAAAGCTTTTGAGGAAGAACTGAAAGTGAATCCTGATTTATACGAAGAGCTTTTATTTCACAAGGAAGTGGATAGTGCGATTAAAGAATTGATTGAGGAAAATATGTTTCTCAAAAACCTGGAAATTGCACACGATTCGTATTTGAAAACCATGAAAAAAGGTGGCAAAACAAATATATTCAGTCGCAAATTTGCCTTTATGCCTGAGGAAGACCGGCCTAAAACCAGGCCTGTGGTTTGGTATGCAGCGGCGGCGGCAGCAACCCTTATTATTGGTTCTGCAGCATTTTTTGCAATTCAATCGGGTGGTGATTCGCCCGACAGATTGTATGCCGAATATAAAATTCCTTACGAAATAGGTGGTGTGCAGCGTTCGGGAAGTAATACAACCGAAGATCTGTATATGACAGCACTGGCTCTTTTCGAACAAAAAGATTACAAAGCCTGTATCGCCAATTTCGACAAACTGATAGCTCAGGGAAATGTAAAACCAAGTGTATATTATTATAAGGGTCTTGCCTTGCTCGAAACCGATAATGCCAGGGAAGCCATTAAAAATCTTAAAATAATTGCCGGCAACAATCAAAGCGAACTGCAACAGGAAGCCGAATGGTTTCTCGGACTTGCATACCTTAAAGCCGAAGATGTGGTAAATGCAAAAATACAGTTTACCCGTATCGAAAAGCTTTATAAGTATTACAGAGTAAAAGCCCGCGAAATTCTCGACAAACTGGAATAACAAGGAACTTGATAAAAAAGTAAATCCATGAAATTTAAATTTTTACAATGAAACCAACGATTTATTATACAAAAAGGGTTGTACAGAAATTTATAATCTCTATACAACCCTTTTTAATTAATGCCACCCTTATCATATTCCGTCACAAAGAATGGACATTCTATCCCGAAGACAGGAAAACGTAGCTAAGAGATGGAATTAAATAACAATAAAAGATATTTCTTAGTTTTTATAGTTATTGTAAATTAAATCTTTACTTTTGTTTAAGTATGAAATATATAAGGAACATATTACTACTTTTTATTATTATCTCATATAATTTGGAGCTAAGGGGGCAGGCGAATAACCTGGTTCCAAATCCAAGTTTTGAGGAATACACACAATGTCCTAATGATTTAGGTCAAATTGATTTTGCTTATCCTTGGACTGAGCCAAATCAGTATATATCTAAAACATCAGATTA
>CAIZXK010000393.1 GCA_903936865.1 uncultured Bacteroidales bacterium
TAAAAACACGGAAGACGACATAATGTCGCTGTCGGTGCATTATTTCTAGTAATAAAGAATTAATCTGAAAAATTGGGTTTTTAAGACAATTATTTTTAGAATAATACCTGTATTTTTTTAAAAATTATGTAATACAATCAGTGACATCAAAATAGATCTCAGTTTCATAAGTGTTGCCCAAAGATGAAGTTACTACTGTATGTATATCATAGTATCTACCATTTTGATTTATATGAAATTGTCCCTTAACTTCCATCTTTATCCCCATAGAAATCCCCATAAGGTCAATTGCAAGATGTTCCAATGCATCATAATTTTCTCCTGCATCACTTTTAATAATTATAGCATTTTTAAAAGAAATACCGCTTCCTCCTGAAATTGGAAGTGATTTTATATGTCTTTTGTTATTTAAATTATTTGGCGTTTTAATATTTATCATCTTGGTTTTTTTAATTTATAATTATAATCACTTTATAACTGTTAACATGTAATCCATTTATAATAAGTATTCGATATTTTCAGTTTTTGTCAGTAATAGTTTGATTTTTCAAAATTAAAGTTTGAAATAAAAATAATAAATCAGAGGAGTTCCAGATTCTGGAACTCCTTTTTTCTTTAAAATCGGTATTTTAATCGTAAGATATTAATCAGAAATTATAAAAGAAAAGCATACTTTCTCATAGCATTATTTAATAGCATATTTCTTTTTATACTAATCATTATTTTATTAAATTTGTAGCTTAATATTTAGAATTTTTTAACTAAAACACATTCTACTTCAAAACACAAAAATGGCAATCAAAAAATCCGAATTATACAGTTCACTATGGGCAAGTTGTGACAAACTAAGAGGTTCGATGGAACCAAGCCAATACAAAGATTATGTATTGGTTTTACTTTTTGTAAAATATGTATCCGATAAGTATGCCAATGACCCAAATGCACTGATCAAAATCCCTGTTGGTGGTAGTTTTAAAGACATGGTTGCCCTTAAAGGACAAAAAGATATTGGTGAAAAGATAGATACAGCAATCAGTTCACTTGCTAAGGAAAATGATTTGGTTAATGTAATTGATGTAATCAGTTTTCAGGACGAAGAAAAACTAGGTAAAGGCAAAGAAATGATAGACAAGCTTACCGACCTGATTTCCATCTTTGAAAATCCTTCATTGGATTTTAGCAAAAACCGTGCTGAAGGCGATGATATATTAGGTGATGCGTATGAATATCTGATGCGTCACTTTGCTTCTGATTCTGGGAAAAGTAAGGGGGAATTCTATACACCTGGTGAAGTTAGCAGGATTTTGGCAAAAGTGATTGGTGTAAAAAAAGCTTCAAAAGTTAAACAAACCATACATGACCCAACGTGCGGATCGGGATCGCTATTGCTAAAAGTTGCAGATGAATCCGAAAACAGTGCCAACATTTACGGACAAGAAAAAACGGTTGTAACAGCTGCTTTGGCACGTATGAATATGATTTTGCACAATAACCCAGAAGCAGTTATTGAAAAAGGACAAAGTACACTATCCAATCCTTTACACCTCAATAAGGAAACAGGTGATTTAAAAACATTTGATTTTGTAGTTGCAAATCCCCCTTTTTCTTCTAAAAACTGGACAGATGGTTTTGACCCCTCCAAAGATTTTTACAAACGATTTGAAGATGGTAAAATTCCACCAGAAAAGAATGGTGACTATGCATTTTTATTACACATTATAAAATGTTTAAAAAGCACTGGCAAAGGTGCTTGTATACTTCCACATGGTGTTTTGTTTCGTGGCAATGTAGAAGCTGAAATTCGTAAAAGTATTATTAAGAAAGGTTATATAAAAGGAATTATAGGCTTGCCAGCCAATTTGTTTTACGGAACTGGTATTCCTGCCTGTGTTATCGTGATAGATATGGAGAATGCAACAGTTAGTAAAGATCTTTCCGATGATGAAAAAGGGATTTTTATGATAGATGCCAGCAAAGGATTTATCAAAGACGGAAATAAAAACCGCTTGCGTGAACAGGATATTCATAAAATAGTAGATGTTTTTAATAAACAAATTGAAATACCAAAATTCAGCCGAATGGTATCATTAACAGAAATCAGTGATGCTAAAAATGATTTCAATTTAAATATTCCCAGATATATTGACAGCCAGGAAATAGAAGATATACAGGATATTGAAGCACATTTAATGGGTGGTATTCCCAATGCTGATATTGAAGCTTTGAATGAGTATTGGGAAGTATATCCCAGCCTAAAAAATGAACTTTTTGAAGCAAGTACAAGGGCAAATTACAGTGAATTAAAGATACCAAAAGACAGCATCAAGCCTGCTATCTTTTCACATCCTGAATTTGTTCAGTTTAGCAAAGAAATGGATGATTTGTTTACAAGCTGGAAAACACGAAATACCCAATTTCTAAAAACATTGAATATTGGCATTAAGCCAAAGAAAACAATACATGCAATTTCGGAAGATGTGTTGCAAACTTATACCGATAAAAAACTGATGGACAATTATGCTGTTTA
>CAIZXK010000394.1 GCA_903936865.1 uncultured Bacteroidales bacterium
ATCTATTCCAAAGCTTGTACACGAATCTTATTCAACTTTATTTTTAACTATTGAATTTTAAAAAAATATGAATTAAATTCAGGTATGTTAACTATATTAAATTATAATATTTTAGATTCATTGACAAACAAGTAGTTGAATTATTTTTCAAGAATACGGATTTAAAATTAACAAAATATTTAGATTTTTTGAGATTATTGTATTTTTGCATTGTATTTTTGTGGTACAAAATATTTAAATATTCATTAAAGTACAAGTATTATGAAAAAACAAGTATTATTTATTATTACAACCTTTATGTTTGTGATAAATGCACAGGCACAAATTACACTTAATCAATCAAACACCAGCTTTACACCAGGAAATATTATAGCAGTAGAAGCTGGAGTTACAGGTTTTACATTACCAACCATAGGAGCAAACCAGCTATGGAACTATTCTGGATTAGTAGCCGGAAATATTATTACTGATCAGTATGTAGCATTTCCCAATTCTAATTTTCCAAATGCAACTTATGCTGACACAACAAATTCAGCAACTTTTATTCCCAATTGGTATTATTACTATAATTCCTATATACAAACTTCAGCAAGTGGAGCAAATTCTTTGGGATATACAGTAAAAGACCAGCGTTATGGAGTTACAATGTTAGGTAATCCAAATGATTCGTGTAATTTCCCTGCTCAAGTCTGTGTTTACAGCAATCCTTCTATTATCATGCCATTTCCCACCACAATGAGTACTTCATGGCAAACCTCAGTAAGAAGTTTTGTAAATTTTAATCTTACACTAAATTCATATTCCTTAATTAATGTACCTTGCCAAAAAATCACCAATACATTAAGAAAAGATACAATAATAAGCTGGGGAAAAATGAGGGTTCCAACCTTAACCGGATTTAGTCTGGCTTATGATGTCTTGATGCTTAAAAGAATTGTATTACAAACTGATAGTTTTTATATGAATGGTTCTCCTGCTCCTCCTGCCTTACTGATGGGATTTGGAGTTACTCAGGGACAATCTAAAGTTGATAACCGCTATATGTTTTGGAGAGAGAATGCAAGGTATCCGCTATTGATGGTTAATTTTGGAACAGACAATTTTACAACAGCATCAAGTATTTATTTTGATGGTACAGCTGTGGCTAATCCTATTTCTGTTTTAGAAATAAATCAAATGACTGACCAAAGCTTTTATCCTAATCCTGCTTCATATGTAATATATTTGAATCTAATATACTCTTCCAATGAAAAGCTGACTTTAAATATTTATAATATTACTGGGAAATTAGTCAGAACAGAAATACTTCAACAAAATCAACAACAAATTAATGTTGAAGAATTAAAGAATGGAGTTTATATAGTTGAAATAAAATCAAATTCAGGAACTAAAAATCAAAAACTTATCATTCAAAAATAAGATTGGGTATTGAATATAGCTATTTGCTTAAGCTAATAAAAACTGTGGTCATAAATAATGAAAAAATCATTAAATTTATCACCGCAAGCAATTGGAAACTTAATACTTATAGTAAAAAAAACAGTAATTCTATTCAACTATTTTGAAAAAAACTATTCCTCTTAAAAGCCTATTACTATTTTAATTATATGTATTTATTTTGAAAATCATATGGAAAGACCGCAATCGGATTGGATTTCAAATATTCCATGACTTCGATAATATCATTGGAGTGGGTCTCGGGATGATTGGCATAATAGTTTAGGATGGAGGTCTTCAAATGTTTGGCCAGAATTATCTTTCTGATCAACTTAGGGACTAATATCCTATATATCAGATC
>CAIZXK010000395.1 GCA_903936865.1 uncultured Bacteroidales bacterium
ATTATATTTCTTTGAATTTATCATTCAGAACTCGTAATTCTTTTTAAAAATATTTTCTGAAGATTGAATATCATATTATTAATTCCAGTTATTAAAAAATCCTTATTTTTGTAAAATATCTTTAAATATTAATCAAGATTTTCTAACAAATAAATATGTATTTATTCTTCGACACAGAAACAACAGGACTTCCCAAAAATTGGAAAGCACCTGTTACCAATCTTAGTAACTGGCCACGAATGGTTCAGTTGGCTTATCTTCTTTATGATAACAATGGAAAAATGATTTCTGGTGGCGATCATATTATTAAACCAGTTGGTTTTACAATTCCGGCAGAAACTTCGCGAATTCATGGAATTACAACAGAACGAGCTTTGGCTGAAGGCAAACCGATTCTTGGTGTTTTGCAGGAATTTAATGAATTAATACAAGAAGCAAACTTTCTGGTTGCCCATAATATTAGTTTTGATGAGAAAATAGTTGGAGCAGAATTTTTGAGACTAAAAATGGCTGATAGCGTTGCTCCGAAAAAGAAAATATGTACTATGCAAACAAGTACCAACTTCTGTGCTATTAGCGGACCGTATGGATATAAATGGCCTAAATTATCAGAATTACACTTCAAACTTTTCAATTACCATTTTGAAGAAGCTCATAATGCGGCTGCCGATATAAATGCAACGGCCAAGTGTTTTTGGGAACTGAAAAGATTGGGGAATATATAGTAACCATTTTTATAAAATTATCAACAATGAAAAGAAAAATATTGATTACACTTATTTTGATTTCAGTTTTTTCAGTAAAAGGTCAAATTGGAGTACAATTAACAACAATGATGCCGGTTTCTGAAATTAAAACATTTCTGAATACAGGCTACGGAATTGAACTAGGATATTTTACTTCAAAACAGGAAGATATGTTTATTAATTATTTCTCTTTTGGATATAGAATGTTTGATACCAAAAAAGTTTATGAATCAGATCAATCCGGTAATCCGATCTTATCTTCCTATTTTAAATATGATGAATATAAAGAATATGTTTTTGGTTCCTACTCCGATATCAGAATATTCGATAAACCAGTATCTCCAACGTTAGGGCTTGGAGCAAATATTGTTATAAATACTTTTAAAAATACAAATTATACTAATAATATTGCCACTTCAAGTACAGATGAATTCAATTTCGGATTCTTACTAATTCCAAGAATAGGTGTTGCTTATGATTTGTCATACTATTTTTCGCTTACAGCCGGTTTGGGTTACATCCTGAGAATAAACAAAATAAAAGAACCAATTGATAGTTATTTAAATCCTTATTTGGGGATAAGTTTTTTTCTTGATTAGACTTTAACATCAATCACTAATTAGAAATTAAATGGCTTAATTCAATACGCTGTTAAATTCTTATAAATCACTTATATTGCGAACTTTGACAAAGTCATATCTGTTTAAATAATCTATTAATAATTAGCTTATTAAATTTTTGCAAGAAAGGACTTTGTCAATGCCTAACGAACAATTGTTTATTACTTCAACCCAATATTATCAATCAACCTTATACTTCCCAAAAATACTCTAATATAGCCAATGGCATGTTCGAATTCATTCCAGTTTAATATTAGTAATAAAGTAGTTGCATCAACAATTTCATAATATTCGGGAGTCATTAATGGTTGTGATTTTATTTGTTTTATAACCCAATGCAATAGTTCATCCGGATTAAACTGGTTTGCTTTTTCTTTTGCTTGTAATAGTGTTTTATAAATAAAAGGAGCCACATTTCTTTCCTCTTACATTAATTGCACATTGCGCGATCTCATTGCCAATCCATCGGTTTCCCTTACAATTGGGCAAAAATAATGGATACAGGAATTTTCTTTTGTTTTACCAGTGATTTAATAATCTGTAATTGCTGATAATCCTTTTCTACAATACAAGCATTATCGGGTTGTACAATATCAAAAAGTCTTTTCACAACTATTGCAACTCTATTAAAATGTCCAGGACGAAATTTGCCTTCCATAACTTCGGTCAAACTGCCAGATTCATAAACTGTAGTATCGGGTTCCGGATACATTTCAATTTCAGAAGGAGCAAAAATAGCATCACAACCAAATGTTGCAACATGGCAGAAATTGAATTACATGTACTTAAAGGTCAATGCTTAAATCTTCATGTTTCAACAATTGAGAAGGAGAAAACCAAGTAGAGATCTGGCAAAAACAAAGAAACAACAAAAATGCAAGAATAAATCAGCATTTTACGAATAAAGATGCTTGGGTAAATTTGAAAAGACTTTATCTATCAATTCTATATTAACATAACTTTAGTTTTTTATTTGTATGTAACTAATTTTTAATTAGAAATTTACCATTTAATAATTTCAAATTTTTCATTAATGTATATTAAACATTTTATAATATTTTTATATTTCATTTCCTTGAGTGAAAGCTCATATTTTTCCAGTTGATTACGATGAGATAATTCTTGTTTTCCAGTTTTAAAATCAATAATAATAGTCTCATTATCTGAAATTAAGATTTTATCTGGGCGAATGGTTTTCCCATTTTTTAATAATATTTCAGCTTCATTTTTAACTAAATATTTTTTATCAAAAAGGAATTTAATTTCATCATTTACTGATAAATCTAAAAGTAATTTTTTAAGTGCATTTTTATCATCATTTTGAATTATATTATTAGACAAACTATCTATTTTTGATTTAATATCCTCACTGTTTTCAATTTTTGACAAAACCCAATGGATAATATTTCCAAAACGACGATTTTTTTCTGGATC
This sequence comes from uncultured Bacteroidales bacterium, assembly GCA_903936865.1. Classification (GTDB taxonomy): domain Bacteria; phylum Bacteroidota; class Bacteroidia; order Bacteroidales; family JACABE01; genus JACABE01. The sequence continues at coordinate 2,801 of CAIZXK010000395.1, forward strand.
TTCAATTTGCCAGATTGCTGGTGCTATATGACTTATTTTTATTTTTTGTTGCCAATTGCTGATATTTAATGATTTCAATTGCAACATATTATCAACAGTATGTATAGTTGAATGAATTTGTTTTTGAGGATTTCCAAAACGATAATTGTTATTAAATTCACTCCATAAATTTATGGAAATCAAGTAATTTTTAAAAATTGAAGATAAGGTTAAGGTTGTTTCAGATTTCTGAATTTGAATGAAAATATACAATCTATCCGAAGGACGGGTAAGAGCCACATATAGCAAGTTAATCAAATCAAGTTTGGATTTATCATCTTCCTTAGTATAAATGTCCGAATAACAGGTTTCTTTAAAAATAGCATCCATTTTAACTAATGCTGTTTCAAGAGGATGTAATTCGTTGTCTTCAACATCAATCCAAAATGAATCTTTAGTTTTGCGTTGTTTCTCATCGGCATAAGGAAATATAACCACTTTAAATTCCAATCCTTTTGATTTGTGAATTGTCATAATGTTTACAGCATTTATACCGGTTGGTGTTTTTAAGGAAAGTTTATCTTTCTTTTTATCCCACCAAACTAAAAAGTCTAAAATAGTTGATGAATTCTTAGTGGTAAAATTTAATACATTATCCAAAAAGAATTGCAAATATGGGTTTGTTGTTTGATTGAAAAAAACAGCAATCAAATTTTCACATAATTGGTATAAAGTTAATTGTGATAAACTGATAAAAGAAAATTCGTAACCTAATGTTTTGAGAAAATTTTCAAATTCGGATTTTTCTGTTTTTAATTTAAGTAATTTACTTTTTGTAATTTTACTTAGTAATTCTTCCTTATTTTCTTTATTTAAAACAATATACATTAAAATATGTGCTCTTGAAATTAAATCATCAAAATTTGAGATTAATTTTAAAAGAGAAATTAATATTCTAACAGGTGCTGCTGATTTTAAAAGCAGCGATTCATTTGAGATAACACTAATATTCTTTTCTGTTAAAAAGCCAGCTATTTTATTGGCTTGCATATTGTTTCTGCACAAAATGCAGATATCTCTCCATTGATAATCATCATTTTGTAACTCCTGAATTGTTTCTAATACGTTATCATGGGTTAAATTTGAATATTCTTCTGGATTTTCATTGATTATAAAATTTATACTTACCAATCCACCTGAATTATCATTGTTATATTCCTGACTATGATCACTGTAAATTATTTTCATTTTATCATCCAATAAACTGGAAGCATATTGAAAAAATTGATTATTAAACTCAACAATCTCTGCTTTGGAACGATAATTACTTTTCAGATTTTTTTGCTCAAAATTTCTTTTTAATGAATTTTCTCTTTCCAATAAAACTATATCATCTGTTTTATTATACAACTCAGGTAGTAATGCAAATTGCTCAACCTCACCACCTCTGAAACGGTAGATGGCTTGTTTTCCATCACCAACAATCATGTTGAACTGGTCTTCTGCAAGAGAATTATCAATAAGTGGTAGTAAATTGAGCCATTGTAAAACGGAAGTATCCTGAAATTCATCAATCAGAAAATGTTTGTATTTTTCACCCAAACGTTCATAAATAAATGGAATAGGTTCATTGATTACAATTTCAGAAATACGCTTATTAAATTCCGAAATATGAACTGTGTATTCATTTTCACGTATTTCTTTAATGAATTTTTCTATTTCGTTAAGTAATGCTAATGAATAAATATTTTTTTGAATTGCATTTCTGATTATATAAGTTTCATAATTATTATCAAAGATAATAAGTAATTCATAATATTTAGAAGTAATAAAATCCTTTATACTTTCAATTGAAGCTTTATCAATAGATGATGCTTTTGCAGAAGTCCATTTATTTTCTTCAATGGTATTTCCTACGTAACGATTTGGTTTGCTAATTTGTTTGTTAGCTATTTTATCAAAATAGGCTGAAATCCCATTTTTCCCTTGATAAAATGCTTCATGTGGAATATTATGCAATTTTATCTGATTTCTAACCTCAATCCCTTTAGCTGCAATGTTTTCGATGAATTCATTCGTTAATCTATTTAATTTATTTAATATCAGTTTGAAATCAGTTAAATCCAACTTATTTAATTTCTCAATTTTCAACTGACTTTCTTCTTCAAGTAAAATTCGGGCAAAGGCCTTTAAATCTGTTTCAATATGCCAGCTTTTGTCTTCATCAATTTTTGTTTTTGCATAATCAAATAAGAAATCCGTCAATAATTCTTGATTTCCTAATTGATTAATCAGTAAATCAACAGCTTGTGAAATAAGATTTTCGCCATCAAGTTCAACACTAAAATTAACAGGTAAATTTAAATCATTGGCAAAAGTTCTTACAATTTTATGAACAAAGCTATCAATAGTACTTATTGCAAAATTGCTGTAATTGTGTAAGATCAGAGAAAGGGTTAACTGCGAATTTCTTATAATTTCAGCTTCAGTTAATCCTGTTTGCTTTTTTAATTCGGGCAAAAGATAGTTTAGTTTTTCGAGTTTTGCAGCATTGAGATTCTGATAATCTGATAATAGATTAAGAGTTTGCAATATTCTTTGTTTCATTTCATCAGCAGCTTTATTAGTAAACGTAATTGCAAGCACCGATCGAAACCGGTATGGATTTACAATTACCAGGCAAAGATATTCTTTAACTAAAGTGAAGGTTTTTCCTGAACCGGCAGATGATTTATAAACTGTAAAACTCATTTATTTAGTATTTTAGAAAGATAGATTTATTTCGGTAAAGATATGAAATATTAACTAAGTTCAAATGCAAACTATAAAAAAGATAAAATATTAAAAAAAAACATATAAAAAAAGATAAAATCTGTTATTTTTGTCAATAGTTATGCTATATATTTATATATTAAATATATAAGTACTATAAATAAAAGTAAAAACACTGACATTTTGTCAGTAAAACTGCCAAAATACAGTCAAAAAACTGCCAAAATTAAAAATGGCACAAGTATTGATAGAAGGAGATAGTATATTTTGAAATTCATTTAATAACAAATAATATAAACACATTAAAGAAATGGGAAAAATAATTGGCATTGATTTAGGAACAACTAACTCATGCGTATCAGTGATGGAAGGAAACGAACCTGTTGTAATTCCGAATAGTGAAGGAAGAAGAACTACTCCTTCTATTGTAGCTTTTACCGAAAATGGTGAACGCAAAGTAGGTGATCCGGCAAAACGTCAGGCAATTACAAATTCTACAAAGACAATTTATTCTATAAAACGATTTATGGGAGAAACTTATGATCAAGTTACTAAAGAAATAAAACGTGTACCTTATAATGTTGTTAAAGGTGACAACAATACACCAAGAGTAAAAATAGATGATAGAATGTATTCTCCTCAGGAAATATCAGCAATCATTTTGCAAAAGATGAAAAAGACTGCTGAAGATTATCTGGGACAGGAAGTTACCGATGCTGTAATCACAGTACCTGCTTATTTCAGTGATTCACAACGTCAGGCAACCAAAGAAGCTGGCGAAATAGCAGGTTTAAATGTTAAACGTATTATAAATGAGCCAACAGCTGCTGCTCTAGCTTACGGCTTAGATAAGAAAAACAAGGATATCAAAGTAGCTGTTTTCGATTTAGGTGGTGGAACTTTTGATATATCCATACTAGAATTAGGTGATGGTGTTTTTGAAGTTAAATCAACCAATGGAAATACCCATTTGGGTGGTGATGATTTTGATCATACAATTATTGATTGGCTTGCTGACGAATTTTTAAAAGATGAAGGTATTGATTTACGTAAGGATCCTATGGCTCAACAACGCTTAAAAGAAGCAGCTGAGAAAGCAAAAATTGAACTTTCAAGTTCTTCTTCTACTGAGATTAACCTACCATACATAATGCCGGTTGATGGTATTCCTAAGCATTTAGTTCGTACATTATCAAGATCAAAATTCGAACAATTGAATGATAAATTAATTCAGGCAACAATTGAACCTTGCAAATTAGCTTTAAAAGATGCTGGTTTAAGTACTTCTGATATTAATGAAGTAATACTTGTTGGTGGTTCTACTCGTATCCCAGCTATCCAGAAAATTGTAGAAGATTTCTTTGGAAGAACTCCATCAAAAGGAGTGAATCCAGATGAAGTTGTAGCTGTAGGTGCTGCTATTCAAGGTGGTGTATTAACAGGCGAAGTAAAAGATGTATTGCTTTTGGATGTAACTCCGCTTTCTTTAGGTATAGAAACTTTAGGTGGTGTAATGACAAAGTTGATTGAAGCAAATACAACTATTCCTACCAAGAAATCAGAAACATTCTCTACTGCTGCAGATAGCCAGACTTCTGTGGAAATTCATATTTTACAGGGCGAAAGACCAATGGCTTCCAACAATAAGAGTATTGGTCGTTTCCATTTGGATGGAATTCCACCTGCACCAAGAGGAATTCCTCAAGTTGAAGTTACTTTCGACATAGATGCAAATGGGATTATGCATGTTTCAGCAAAAGATAAGGCTACAGGAAAATCTCAACAGATTCGTATTGAAGCATCATCAGGATTGAGTGATGAGGAAATTAAAAAGATGAGAGCTGAAGCTGAAGCTAATGCAGAAACTGATCGTAAAGCAAAAGAAGAAATTGATAAAATCAATAGTGCTGATGCTTTAATTTTTCAAACTGAAAAACAAATGAAAGAGTTTGGAGATAAAGTTCCTGCAGATAAGAAAGGAAATATTGAAAGTGCTTTAAATGAATTAAAAGAAGCTCATAAAAACAAAAATATTCCTGCAATTGATGTTGCTATGGAGAAATTAAATGCTGCATGGCAGGTTGCCAGTGAGGAAATGTATAAAAATACACAAGATCCACAACAAAATGGTGGAGATGCTAACGCTCAACAAAATGCAGGAAATGCAAATGCAAAAGATGCAGAAGTTACTGATGTTGATTTTGAAGAGGTTAAATAATACTTTTCCCTTATAATTAAAAAAGGCTGTTGAATCTTTATATTCAACAGCCTTTTTTAATTATTCATGCATATCAATTAATTTCTTTACCAAAATTATTTAATTGTTTTTTAAAATTAATTCTATTTAATTGTTATCCAAAACCTTAAGCAGTTCATCAAGTTTTGGAGTAAGAATAATTTCTGTGCGTCGATTTTTAGCACGAGCTTCTTTTGTATCCGAAACTTCCATTGGTAAATATTGGCTGCGTCCGGAGGCTGCAATTCTTTTGGCATCAATGCCTTTGTTTTCAAGTAAGATTTTTACAATTGCAGTTGCTCTCATAACACTCAAATCCCAGTTATCCTTAACCTGACCACTTCCAAGATAAGGAATATTATCTGTGTGTCCTTCAATCATTACATTTATATCAACATTAGTTTCCAATACTTTTCCAACACTTTTTAGTGCATTTTTACCATCTTCGGCAACAGTCCAGCTTCCTGAGGCAAATAAAAGTTTTTCATCCATCGATACATAAACCTTGCCATTGCGAGTTTCTATTGTTAAACCTTTGTCTTTGAAGCCTAATAAAGCTGTAGTAATTTTATTTTTCAAATCGGCAACCTGTTTATCTTTATTGTCTAAGATAGATTGCAGTTCATTAAGCTTTTTCTCTTTAGCATCGAGTTGATCTGTAAGTATGTCAAGGTTATTTTTCTTTTCATTTAATTGATTTTGTAGCTTTGTTAAATCAGTTTCACTTTTTTTCAGATCATTCTCCTTTTTTAATAAATCGGCTTGAGTTTTTTGTAAAGCATCCATTATTTCCTGAGTTTCGGCTCTATTTCCGGTAAGAAGTTTATTGTATTTGTTTTGAAGTGTTGTATAAGTCGTTGATAGTTCAGCGTGCTCATTATCAATTTTTTCAAATTTTTCTTTTAGGACAGCTGATTCTTTTTCTAAATCGGACTTTTGATGTCTGATTTTTTCAATTTCAGCGTTAAGCTCTGTATTTAAAATGCTTATTTCATTTTTTGATTTTTCAACAGTTGCCATTTCTTCAGAACATTTCTTGTATTTGGTTTCTAAATCAGAATAGCGTTTTTGTGTAACACAAGAGCTGGATAAATATACAAGGAGTATTGTAATAAATAATTGATAAATCCTTTTCATTTGTATTTGATTTAATATTAATGTATCTGTTTTTAAATAAATCTGTGTAACTATGTTCGTGTTTAACTATTTATAATATTGAATTAAAAATCGATTTCAAGCAAAACAGGGCAATGGTCGGAATGAATTGCATCTGACAAAATTGCAGAACGTTTCATTTTGTTTGCAATTGTCTCACTAACCATTAAATAATCAATACGCCAGCCAAGGTTTCTGTCGCGGGCTTTGGTTCTGAAACTCCACCAGGTATATTGGTGTGGTTCTTGATTAAATACTCTGAATGAATCCACAAAACCACTGTTTATAAAGCTTCCAATCCATTCGCGCTCTTCAGGCAAAAATCCTGAACTTGTTGCATTTCTAATTGGATCGTGGATGTCAATAGCTTTATGACAAATATTATAATCTCCGGCAATAATCAGATTAAGTCTTTCTTTTTTCAATTCATTAATGTAATTTTGAAAATCATCCAGCCAAATCATTTTAAAACCCTGACGTTCATCACCGCTGCTTCCAGATGGGTGGTAAACACTAATTACGGAAATGTCTCCAAAATCTGCTCTTAAAAATCTACCTTCAAAGTCATATTTGGGGATTCCTATACCATTTTTAATTTTATCAGGAATTTGTTTACTTAAAATTGCTACACCACTATACCCTTTTTTTTGTGCAGTTTCATAGTAGCAATTATATCCAGCCTCTTCAAATTCCAGTAATGGAAGCTGGTCGGGTTGAGCCTTTAGTTCCTGAATACAAATAATATCAGGATCAACAATTTTCACCCAATCTAACCACCCTTTTGACATAGCTGATCTAATGCCGTTTACATTGTATGTAATTATTTTCATTAGCAAGTTTTTTTAGCAAATTTATAAAAAGTTTTAACTATAACGTAATTCAATTAATTTTGTTATAAACAATTAATTGTAGATTATTAACCTCAAAAGATTAAAGATAGTTTAAAAAAATAAAAAATAATTTTAAATTAGAAGTTTTAATTCAGAAAAAACTTGTAGGTTTGCAACTGTATGAAATTTCAAAAAACTATAAATAAAATTTTTGTTTGGCGCCTGAAAAATATCAGTAATCAGCGTTTTGTGTTAATCCTTAGTGTTTTCATTGGTTTGTTAAGCGGATTAGCAGCAATTATTCTTAAAAATACTGCTTTTTATACACATTATTTTTTTACTAAAGATTTTGATACTGATTCTGTAAATTATTTATATCTGGCATATCCTGGCATCGGGATCTTACTAACAGTCTTATTTGTGAAATTTTTCGTCAAAGATAAAATAAGTCATGGAGTAAGTAGAGTTTTGTTTGCAATTTCAAAAAATGGAGGTAAAATCAGAACTCACAATACTTATTCCTCAATGATTGCCAGCACATTAACTGTTTCTTTTGGTGGATCTGTTGGATTAGAGGCTCCAATTGTTTACACAGGTAGTTCAATAGGTTCTGCATTAGGTCAATTATTTCGGCTAAATTATAAAACAATAACATTATTAATTGGCTGCGGAGCTGCTGGTGCTATAGCCGGAATTTTTAAAGCTCCAATTGCTGGAATCGTTTTTGTAATAGAAGTATTAATGCTTGATTTAACGGTTGCTAATGTAATACCTCTAATGATTTCAGCAATAACTGCATCCTCATTGTCTTATTTTTTTATGGGAAAAGGGGTTTTGTTCACTTTCGATATAACTACACCTTTTTATTTGAAAAATCTTCCTTTTTATATTTTTCTGGGAATTGTTTCAGGTTTTGTATCTCTATATTTTACAAGGGTTTCAATGAAAATTGAAGAATTGTATAAAAAAGTTAAAAACCAATATGTAAAAATTATACTCGGTGGAATCATTTTAGGTATTTTAATCTTTATTTTTCCCTCTCTATATGGTGAAGGATATGATGTTCTTAAAATGATGCTACACGGCAAGGGAGATGAATTAGTACAAACCAGCTTCCTTTATTTTGTTAAAGATGATTTGTGGTTGTTTTTAGGAGCTTTGCTTGCTATTATGTTTTTTAAAGTGGTTGCAATGGCTGTAACCAATGGAAGTGGAGGTGTAGGAGGTATTTTTGCTCCATCTTTATTCATGGGTGGTATTACTGGCTTTTTTGTTGCTCGTTTACTTAATACAACAGGTATAGCTAATGTATCAGAAATTAATTTTGCACTTGTTGGAATGGCAGGAATTATGTCTGGTGTAATGCATTCACCTTTAACAGCTATTTTTCTAATAGCTGAAATAACAGGTGGATATCAACTATTTACACCACTTATCGTTACATCTGTTATTTCATATTTAACAATATTTAATTGGGAGCCACATTCCATATATACCAAAAGATTAGCTGAAAGAGGTGAATTGATTACTCATGATAAAGACAAAGCTTTACTTACCTTGATGAAAATTGATAAGCTGATAGAAACTAATTTTCATTCAATTCAACCTGATGCGACACTTAGAAAACTTGTTGAGATAATTTCGGTTTCCAATAGAAATGTTTTTCCAGTTGTTGATGGTGAAAACAACTTTATTGGCGTTGTGGTTTTAGATGATATACGTCACATAATGTTTGACACTGAATTATATGACAATACATTTGTTAGTGATTTAAAAATAATTCCTTCTCATATTGTTGAATTTAACGATAATATGGAGATTATTGTAAGAAAATTCAATGAATCAGGGAATTATAATCTTCCAGTTTTAAACGAAGGAAAATATATTGGCTTTGTTTCCAGAGCCAATATATTTTCAGCATATCGTAAATTATTAAGACATTTTTCAGAAGAGCAATAAATTAATATTGCAAACTTGTTTTATTAAGGCAAACTATTCAAATAGTTCAAATCTTCTTCTGTCAATCCACCGTGATCAGTAATATTCCAGATTATGCTCTGTGCTTGTGAACCTGGTTGTATTTTTTGTTTGGTTTTCAAAATGCCAATCATTCTGTATAAATCTTCGTGTAATGTTGTTCCAATCATTTTGAATTTAGTATTGTGAGGAACACCTTTATGTAAATTTGTGCAGTAAGCCTTTAATAATAATCCTGTGCTGTCATTTGGATCTAAAATTAATGTATCAGACTGAATAATAACACCTGTCTGTGATGTTGAATCTTCCGGACATAAAATTAAACCTGCAGGAATAATCAGGGTTTGTTTGAAAGAATTCTTATTCCTAAATTTTATATAGATCTGAACTAAAGAACCTGATCCAATTGGGATAAAATTGATTTTTGGATTCAAAATAAAATCTTCAGCTTTTTGAGTTTCCTTATTGAAATCTGTTGATTTGAAAGCTGTACTTTGCATTTCACCAATAATTTCAATGCCAGATGCAAATGAATAAGGTGCACAGTAAGGTATTCCAGGATTGCTGCCAAGACCGGAAGGATTTACAGCAACTTTTGGCAATTCCGGTGCAATGGATTTGTTTGTTACTTCGACTTTTTCACAGGAATTAAAGCCAATCAAAGCCAATGCCATTAAGATAAATGTAATTTTTGTTGTTTTCATTTTTTATTGTTTTAATAAATTATTGTTTAGTATATTAGAAGACAATCCTAATTTAAAAAAGTTGCTTTTCATACAACAAATTAACAAATTATATTTTTTATAACTTCACAAAAAATGAA
>CAIZXK010000396.1 GCA_903936865.1 uncultured Bacteroidales bacterium
GCTTTCAACTTTTCTGTTGAAAGTTCTGTTAATGAAGTTTTCTGAGCACACATACCGCAACCGATATCCACTCCAACAGCATTGGGTATCACAACACCTTTTGTTGCCAATATAGCTCCGATAGGCATACCATAACCCACATGACTATCTGGCATTATCGCAATATGTCTGGCAGCAAATGGCAGGTTCGATAAATTCTGAGCCTGAGTTATTGCTCCATCTTCTATTTCATCCAACCACATTTTGATTGGTATTTTGCAATTTTCTGAAATTACTTTTTTCATATTTAAATTCTTTAAAAAGCCCGACAAAGCTATAAAATTCCGTCGGGCTTTGGTTTATAATTTTCCTGATGTTGAAAAAATGCTTTTCAATTGGTCAAGAACCTGAGCATTTCCGGTAATGGAAATATTGTTTATTTTATCGGCAATTTTTTCCACATACTCCATTTCTTTCAATTTGAATAACATCGCATTTTCTTCCATCAGTTTGGCAGTATTCAGCAACGAACGTGTTGATGCTGTTTCTTCTCTGCGGGTGATGATATTTGCTTGTGCCCTTTTTTCAGCGATCAGAACCTGATTCATTATTTCCTTGATATCGCCCGGCAATATTATATCTCTGATTCCACAATCCGATAATTCAATCCCCAGACATTGTGCTTTTGCCTTTGCAATTAACAATACATTTTCAGTTATGCTTCCTTTCTTTTCAAGAATTTCATCAAGACTAAAGCTGCCGATAAATTCTCTCAAAACAAGTTGCAGCAATACATATAATTGCTTTTCATAATCCTTGTTTTCTATTAAAGCTTTCTCAATATCAACAACTTTATAGCGGCCATAGAAGTTTATACGGATATTGGTTTTGTCTTTAGTAAGTATTTCCTGACCTGAAATTTCTATTTGTTGCTGTCTCAAATCTGCTTTTAATACAACTATCGGAATCGGATTTTTCCAGAAATAATACAAACCCTTATCCAGTTTTTTTATAAACTTTCCATCGACTAACAAAATAGCTTTTTCGTAAGATTCTACCGAATAAACTCTTATCAAAGAAATTACTTCAGGTTTTACCAGAATATTTACCATAATATCTTCCGTAATTTCAATCTTGCTTAAATCAGCTTTTTTGAATTCATAATTGTTCAATCCTTTCCAGAAAGCATAGCGACCCGGATACCAAATAGATTTAAAATTTCCGTTGACAAATTGAAAAACAATTTCATTATCTGAAATTTCAACTATTGTTAATAATTCCGCCAATTGCTTGTCTTTAAGTAAAACATTAAGATCAATTGCAGGACTAAAAGCTTTCGCCATATCGAAAATATTCAGTTGTTCGTCAGGTCTCAACCAATACGAACCTTCTGTAATCACTCTGTTGTAATTGCTTTTTCTGAAAACCAATCCCACAAAACCTGCGTTAATTCTCACTTTTTTAAACATAAGTAAATCTGTTTTTTTAAAAATCTGCATATAGATTTTTCTGTTATTAATTGCGGATATGCCCGCTTTGCTTCTTCTAAAATAACAGTACTGTATAAACCATTCCAATAATACGGAAAAACATAAATTTCAACATTTGGATTAATCTCTTTTGAATGGGGTTAGGTATTCAGATATAAACATCTGATTTCATATTGCCAATCAATATCGAGTAAACTTATTGCTTCAATATATGAATTTCAAGGCTTACTGAAATTTATCTGAACCTTACCAGTTCAGAAAATGATTTATGCAGCACTGTTTTGTAATTGAATTGTGGCTTTCGCCTACCATTCCAGATACCGAGTCTGGTGCACAACCAATTTGCTATCTGCAATTAAGCAGAGCAGGATTCGAACCTGCATAGGTACTTGTTACTCTATCCAATTGAGCTATCCATTTTACAATAGAGAAGGAGTCGAACCTTCAACACACAAGTTAAGAGCATAAACAAAGTCAGGTCTGGCAGCATACCTGATAATATTTTATCAGGCACTATGGAGCATTTTTGAAACTCACATCAGGTTTACACCTTCCTTTTTTATGCATGTTTCTCCTCTAGAGAGAATATTTTAGTGCTTTTGTACAGTATTTTAAATGTCAAAGAACTCTTAATCTGTTTCTGTTTGCAAAGATATATATGTTACTACGCAGCCTTTTTGCGTAGTTGAATTTTTTTTTTAATTTTACAGAAAATTTTTGCTATGCCTATAAACAGAAATGCATTAGTCAGATATAAAACCATAGATAAATGTCTGCAAAACTACTACCGTCAGTGGACTTTGGAAGATTTAGTGGAAGCATGTTCGGATGCACTTTATGAATATGAGGGTATTAAGAAAGGCGTTAGTGTAAGAACAGTTCAGGCTGATATTCAAATGATGAGAAGCGATAAACTAGGCTATAATGCTCCTATTGTGGTAGTTGATAGAAAATATTATGAATACGAAGACAGAAATTACAGTATCACCAATATCCCGATTACTGGAACAGATTTAAGTAAACTTTCTGAATCGGTGGAGTTTCTGAAACAATTCAAGGGTTTTGGTCATTTCAGAGAAATCGAAGGAGTGATACATAAACTTGAGGATCATGTATATTCTCAAAAAAATAATCAGAAACCCATTATTGAATTCGATAGAAATGAAAATGTAAAAGGGCTGGAATTTCTTGATCAGATTTATCAGGCAATTTTACAGAAATCAAATCTGAGGCTCTGGTATAAAACTTTTCGAGCCAATCAATCCATAATTCACGAAATTCAGCCCGTTTTAATTAAAGAATTCCGAAACAGATGGTATGTTATTGCACTAAAGGACAATGAAAAAAACATTCTGAACTTTGCGCTGGACAGAATTGAAAAAATTGAAAAATCAGGTGAACAAACATTTCCTGATTTTGAATTTGATCAGGTTGAATATTATAAAGATGTAATTGGTGTAACTGTTGAACCCGGTAATAAAGCAAAAGAAATAAACTTATGGATAAATAAAAAAACCGCACCTTATATTTTAACCAAACCGCTTCATTCATCACAGAAAATGGTCAAAGAAACCGGCAATGGAGTTCTTATATCTTTATATGTTCAGCACAATTACGAACTTGAAAAGGAAATACTTTCTTTTGGAGAAAATATAAAAGTCCTTTATCCTCCATCATTAAAACAATCGATAAAAAAAAGAATTGAAAATTTATTTGATAACTATATTACAGAAATTACAGATAAACAAATTATTAATTTATCAAAAACAATTGTTTATAAAGGTTTTATTACTATTCAACATGTTTTTAACAAAATAGAAATCAATCAACTAATACAATATTATGAAAAAAACAAAATTTCTGAGAATTCAATTTTAAATATCGATATTAATTCATTTCATCAATTAAATGCGTTGAAAATTAATGAGAATCTATTCCAAATTTCAGAAAAAATATTGGTTGATTATAATATGGCAAATATCTTTTTCATACAAACAGCTGATAATACTATAATTAACAACAATAATTACAAATACCAACAAAAAAATGAAATATTTGAATTAATTATTCCATTAGATATTGATAAAGAGCAACCCGATTTTTTTCAGATAACACCTGAATATCACAGTTCTGCATTACAAAAAAATAAATATTTAGCCAAAACAGAAATAATTTATCTGTTGCATGGAAGTATAATTTTAAAAAAGCAAAAAACTCAGATTTATCAAATTAATAAATCAAATACAAAAAATAGCAGATATTTGATATTAATATATGAATCTAAATTTTGAGAAATCTGCCAAAAGAAATTGAAGTACTCATTTAAAAATACCTTGCAAGCATAAGATAATTAGTTACATAATCTGTAACTCCTTCTTCTAAAGTTGAGAAATCTTTGTTATATCCGGCTTTGCGAAGTTTCGTCATATCAGCTTCTGTAAAATACTGGTATTTATCGCGAATATCTATCGGTGTATCAATAAATTCAATGTTTTCAGGCTTTTCCATAGCTTTAAAAGTAGCTTTTGCCAAATCTAAAAAAGCACGGGCTTTCCCTGTTCCTAAATTGTAAAGCCCTGATTCCGGTTTGTTTTCCATTAAAAATGAAATCACACTAATAAGGTCTTTTACATAAACAAAATCACGTAATTGCATACCATCCTTAAAATCCGGACGATGCGAGCGGAATAATTTTACTTTACCTGTTTCATTTACCTGATTAAACGTATGAAAAATAACCGAAGCCATGCGGGATTTGTGGAATTCGTTGGGTCCGTAAACATTAAAGAACTTTAAACCAGCCCAGAATGGAGGTTGATTTGCTTGTTCTAAAGCCCATTTGTCAAAATTATTTTTCGATTCTCCATACGGATTTAATGGTTTCAATTTTGGAACAATACTATGATCATCAACATATCCAAACTCACCCATACCATAAGTAGCAGCTGATGAGGCATATATCATCGGCATATGAAAATCTGAACATAATTGCCACATTTTCTTGGTGTAATTCAGATTCAGTTCATTGAAAATTGCAACATTAAACTCAGCAGTATCAGTTCTGGCTCCAATATGTATAATGAATTCAACCTGAGTATAATTTTTTTCCAACCAGTTAAAAAACTCATTACGATGTATTTTTTCCGTAAAAGACTTGTTTTCCAGATTTCTATTTTTTCTCTCGTTAGAGAAATCATCAACAATTATTAAATTGTTGATTCCCTTGCTATTTAGCATGCCAACCATGCAACTTCCAATAAAACCAGCGGCTCCTGTTATTACTATCATTCTTCAAAAAATTAAGACTACAAAAATAATGATTTTTGCGGGAATTCAGCTAATAATCCTTTTTCTACCGCTTTTTCAAAAAGTGTAATTATAGCTTTTTGACCTTTATCACCTAAATTTCGGGTAAATTCATTTACATATAGATTAATGTGCTTAAACATAACTTCTTCGCTCATTTCCTGTGCATTGCAACGGATAAAATCTTTACCTGATTCAGGATTTTCAAAAGCAAATTCCACACTTCTTTTCAAAACTCTGTTGATGCTTTGTTTCAGATTATCAGTTAAGTTGCGTTTAACGACAATACCTCCAAGCGGAATAGCCTGATTTGTCATTTTAAACCATTCTTTTCCCAAATCGGCAATAAGTTTAAGTCCTCTTTCATGATAAGTGAAACGGTTTTCGTGTATAATTACACCAGCATCAAATTCATTGTTAAGTACTTTATTTTCAATGTCTGAGAAAACAATTTCAGACTTATTTACAATTTCAGGAAATAATATGGATAGCAGTAAATGTGCAGTTGTAAATTTGCCGGGAACAGCAACTTTTAATTTACTAAAATCAGCTTGATTGACAATGTTTTTACTTATAAAAAGTGGTCCGACATCATTACCCAAGGCACTTCCTGAATGCAATAATACATATTTTTCAATCAGGTAAAGATAAGCATGATAACTCACCTTGCAAATATCAGGTTCATACTTGAATGCCGCATGATTAAGTTCTTCCACATCAGCCATATAATACTCAAATTCAATACCTTCAGTATCAATTTTGTGATGCACCATGGCATCAAAAATAAATGTATCATTCGGACAAGGCGAAAAAGCCAGTTTTAATTTATTCATTATTGTTCAATTTGTCAAGATTTTACTTAACCCTAAGGGTCTTTCAGACCCTTAGGGTAGATTCACTTATATCTATATTTATAATTTATCAACAAAGCATTTTATACCCCTGACAGGGTTTGAAACTCTGTCAGGGGCTTACTATGATTATAGTTCTAAAATTTTTTCTATATTAATAATATCAATTTTTGAATTATGGTTTTGTTTAAAATTCCCTAAATCATCAAACCATCCAATTACTATATCTCTTTGCAATTTAGTTTGTTTTAATGAAATACAACTCAAATAACTACTCCATGGATAATCCATTGGATGTTCACAAAATCCATGATGAACCGGATTATTATGAATATAAAGCAAAACCTGTTTCAAATAGTTTTCATTATCTATCATTTTCCTTTTAAACGGTCGTTCAAATAGGCTTCCATGTCGATTATTTCTTTTATTAAAAGCTTGAACATAAGAATTGAAAAGCTTTGAGAACTGCAGAGAAGGATTTCCGACAGCCCTGACAGGGTTTTGAACCCTGTCAGGGCTAATGATAACGTTATTAATGAATTCATTTTCTTCCTTTATTTTTATTAGAAAATGAAAGTGATTTTGCATTAATACCCATGCAAAAGTATCAGCAATACATGATAAATAATTATCATAAAGTTTTAGGAAAAAAGAGAAATTCTCCGCATCGTTAAATATATCACAACTATTTATACCTCTGTTATATATGTGATAATATTTTCCATACTCCAATTGTTCAAACTTTTGCATAGTTTTTTAAATTAGCAACCACCCCTGACAGGGTTTGAAACCCTGTCAGGGGTGAATTATTACTCATCTAGTATCTCTATTAATTTATGATTCAGATTTTTAATTGCCAA
>CAIZXK010000397.1 GCA_903936865.1 uncultured Bacteroidales bacterium
GTGTTTTCCATAGTTCAGTAACCGGTTTAACAACAGGTTGTTTTATTTGTATTTTATTGTTTTTCTCCAATATAGAGTTTCCAAATATCACATCAACATCAGTATTTTTTTTATTACTAAAAATCTCGGAAACAACATTATCATCTACATATCTATCACCGGCATTCATAAAATTTATCCAAATACCTGTCGATTTTTCAATACCTTTGTTCATAGCATTGTAAATGCCGGAATCTTTAGAACTACTCCAGAAAGTAATTTTGTCAGTGTGTTTTTTTATTATTTCAACAGTACCATCATTACTTCCACCGTCGATAATTATATATTCAATATTTCCGTAATCCTGATTAATAACACTTAAAATTGTCTCTTCAATTTTATTTACGGCATTGTAAACTACAGTAATTACAGTAATTTTTGGTATATCT
Source organism: uncultured Bacteroidales bacterium (assembly GCA_903936865.1). Classification (GTDB taxonomy): domain Bacteria; phylum Bacteroidota; class Bacteroidia; order Bacteroidales; family JACABE01; genus JACABE01. Next base: position 429 of record CAIZXK010000397.1, read on the forward strand.
TGTCGCTTTTCAATCGCATTTCTATTCATAAACATATAATTAAAAAAAAGCTATTTGTTCCAAATACCTTTAGCTTTATCTAAAAATAATTTTCTTAACTGTATTGGCATTAATACTGAAGCAGGTATTAAAGCTATAGCCGAAGCAAGTATAATCCCATTTAGATTAAATATTTTACCCAAATATACCGAGAATGGAATATAGAAAACCGCTATAATTATTGTTATATAAAGTTGAAGCCTTATTTTACCAATTCCATTAATAAAAAATATAAAAGTACTACTCCAATTATATAACGCAACATAAAGTGCTACGAATATTGACAATGTAAAAGGAACTTGTACAGAATTTCCAATCCATTTTGAATAAAACCAGTCTGAAATTGCCAACATGAATAACAAAAGAACAATAGTCCCTGAATACACATACATAAGTTTTTTAATTGATGATTTAATCCATAAAAAATCTTTTTGTATATAAGCTTCAGTTGCTGCACTCCAAAATGGTGTTATAATTATAAGATAAGCCATTGAAAGTGAGAAAAAATACTTAAATGCAATGTTATATATAGTTACGCTCTCGGTGTCTAAAAGCTGTGCAATAATAATATTAGTTGATGTGTATGCAATTACACAAACAGCTATTTGAATTATGAAAAATTGTAATCCAATACCGATTAGATCTTTTGTGTATTTTAAATTAATTGCCGAAAAAGAAGGTCGCAGATATTTATATTTACCATAAAACAGAATGAAATAAGTAAAAACAAACACCAATAGAGGTGCAGATGAAAATGTTAAAGCAACGTAAGTTAAAGATCCATTCGTTATTTTAGTTAATACATATATAATAACTAAAGCAATCAAATTTCCAATAACACTAATCAAATCATTCACAGCAGGTTTTTGATCAGCAACCAAAATTGTACCTACTGTTTTAAAAACAAATTGCAAACAAAAAAAGGTAAAAACAATCAAAACAATACGACTCAAATCATCTGCCATTTTGGCATCAGTATTTAATACTCTATTCCACTCAACATAAGGATTGATAAATAGAAAAAGTATTATAAAAAAAACAAC
>CAIZXK010000398.1 GCA_903936865.1 uncultured Bacteroidales bacterium
ATTGAAGGGGAATACGTATGTGATTTGAGAGACAAGGACGCCTTCAGTGAGCTTTGGATTCTTGTAAAGAATGCCGATAAGCTTTACTTCAAGATTCTGGCGGACAAGATCGCCAATGAATTCAAGATTGATGACAATTGCAAAAAAGAACTTTTTGAAGGCCAAGTCATCTTTGCGCCAAAAGACAAGAAGCAGACTTCCGATCTTCTGAAAACAATTAAAGACAAAGCGTCACAAACGAAGGCAACTTTAATTTGGCCCGACTCTTGGCCGGAAAATAGAAGGTAGAAATGTACTACATCAAAAGACAGGGGAAAATTTTAGGGCCGTTATCGGTCGGGAAGCTTAAGGAAATGGCCGGTTCTGGAATGATCTCGGAAGACTCAAGTATTTCCGTCGATAAAATAGAATGGCTCACGGCAGTGGAAGTAGACGAGATCTATCCCCGGAAGCCTAAAAAGATTATTACTTCACCTCAGGGTTCCGTAGAAGAGATAAGACCACAAAGGATCGCGGTAAGGCAACCAGATCCGCTCCCGGTTACAACTCAAGACTATAATGAAAGCGCTCTTGCTATCGGTGAAAAATCAACACCCCCTCAAAATACATATCAATCTTATATTCAAAAGCCTGCGCAAGACTGCAGGGAATCCAAGACTGTGCCAGAAATCAAAAACAACGATAATTGCGAGATAAATTTCTTTTCTATCTTATGGGATCAGGTGGGCGGTTTACCGGCAATATATAAAAAATACGGAGATGAAAGGTCTTTGAAGATAGGACTCATTTTTGCCGCTGTTACCCTGGCTTGTTTTTACCTTGGCTTCAGGAATCTAAATCCTCTTGGCATGACAGGTAGTACTGCCTCAGATGCGAAATTAGGAGACATATTAAAGGGGCTCTGCTTGGCCTCAACACCTTTTTTAAGTCTTGCTTTAAGCTCAATGTTTGTTAGAAATTTTTTCGGGGATAAGAAAAACGGTGGTTTTGGTGGAGACGTCCTCATTGCTGGAACCGCATTCTTGCCGATAGCATTAGTTTTCCTGCTGGGGACACATATTTTTGGAATGAAATTAGATTCATTGGGTGAAAGGGAAACTATCATTTTTTTAGTGGGTATGGGGCTTTATGTTGAGACTTCCACGATATTGCTGCTTTTTGGAGGATGCACAAGAATTTCAGGAATAAAAGAGAATATAATGAGCATTGTCATACCTGTAATGATCATATTGAGCGGAGCTGCAACATATTTGATATTTAAGGAATTTATTAAAAACCAGTGACAGCAATATGGAGTAACTTTTAAATAATGGAACATTATGCATTACCTTTCATGGCGTGGTAAAATATCAGGGCCTTACGACAAGGAGAAAATACTCTCCATGCTTCAAAAAGGGCTAATCGGCAATTTGCACCAAGTGTCTGATGACTGCGTTAACTGGAAAGAATTATCCCGCTCAGGATTAATTCCTGAAAACAATCAGAAACAAGCTCAAGTCCAGTCACATGCCAAGCCTGCAGCTGAACTTGTTAATGACCAGGCAGATAACGCAGATAATTCCGACAGCTCCCGCAGACCTGTCGAGCAGGCATCGGAAGAGAAAAAATGGTTTATTTACAGGAACAACAATACATTTGGACCATACCCCGAGCATCAGATGAAGAAATATGCTGAGGACGCAAAACTGTTTCCCAGCGATCTTATATGTGATAGCAAGAATAGAAAATGGCAGCCAGCCGATAATATTTTCGAATTACAGAATCGAGCCGACTCTTATCAGGAAACAACTACACCCGCAACCTGCACGAACATCACATTTGACTATCTGGTTCCATGGAGCAAGATGATTAACGCCAATATCTTAAAAAAAGATATTGTAAGGCTTATACTTGTCTTTGCCCTTGCACCTATGCTTATCTCTGCTGTTATCCTGAACTTGCTGGGGCCTCAGAATGCTTTTGAATACAACAAATATCTTTTTTATTTCTGGGGCATTTATTTCTCTCTAATATGGGCAGGCGCATTCAGCTTGATTATTAAACCGGTACGGGATGTTTGGTGGCAGGGATTATGGTTTGCCATATTTACCGCCATACTCGGTGTCTTGTTTTTATTCAATGCCCAAAAACTGCCGGGAATCTCATATTTCTATGCCAAATTGCCTGTTGTCGGGCAAGCTCTCCCGGATATGGCCGACCAATTAATTGGTTTTATATTAGGAGTAGGCGTTTGCGAGGAATTAACAAAGGCGTTACCATTTCTTTTCTTCGCATTATCCAAAAAATGTACCAAGACTGAATTCATATTCCTCGGAATGATGTCAGGCTTTGGTTTCGCCATTGCGGAAAATATCCAATACTCATTTGCAAACATTATAAACGCCAGTTCTTCTGTTTTATCTGAATCCAAAACTGCAGATGAAGCCCATGTTGGAATCGTACTGAAATACGGCAATATTTTAACAGACCAACTTATACGATATATAACCTTGCCGATCCTTCATGCTTCGTGGACTGGAGTATTCGGATGGTTTTTTGCGATTTCCTTATCAAATCCTCAAAACAAGTGGTTTATCCTAGCGTGAGTTTATCACGGAAAAAATTAATATAACTCTAAGTACTTTAATACGAAATTGTTACGACTTTAGTTTTTGTATAGACTAAAGCCATCTATTTTAATTTTCTGTTTATGGATATTGAGACCATTTAAAGCCTCGAAGCATCTTTCTTCATGTTCGTCCATAAGTTCAATTTGATAATTCACCTGCGGTTTATTTTTCTTACCATTGTATTCCAAAATATTCGCCAAGCGTATTCCACTTAACATTTCAAGGAAATTAGTCATGGATCCGTTATATCCAATTTCCTTAATTTTTTTCCATAATATCGTAGTCAGCATATATCCCATCACGCAAGTAAAAAAATGTATTTTAATTTTTTGATCAGTCCAGTGAAATTCAGGGGTTAATGCTAAATGAATTGGACTTTTTATATTTTTGAAAGCATTTTCTATAAAAGACTGTCCTTGGTAAGCGTTGATTATTTCAGATGAAGTCCAATTATGCCTGTTAGTCATTATTATTCTGAATCCCAGCTTATCTTCAATATTTGCTATTGCCTGTTTATCTATTTCGCACGTTATCACATAAGGCTTATTTTTTTTCTTACTCACGCCATAATCAATAAGCCGTGGAGCGGTTCCCGGCATTGAGATAATTTGATCTATTTTATTAATGAGATTTTTGCGTGTGAATTTAATGGAGCGCGGGTTTCCAAGGCGTTTATTCAGTTCCTCTAAAGATTTGAGTTGTTTTTCAATTGTAGAGTATATTCCCCGTAGTTGACCGGCTTTTAATTTCTCACTTATGTAAACAAGCACTGTTCGTTCTTCACCCCATATACTTCGCGTATCTCTGTAAGCGGATAATTCATTTCCATTTACAATTATTTGTTTGAAATTGTTCTCTGCATCATTGACCAGCGCTTTGTGATGAAACGGAGTTAAGGCACCCACATAGTGCATTTTTAAATTTGAAATGATTTCCAAATTCTTTTTCGCATTGCACCCTCTGTCAAAAACGATGGTGTGCATATCCACATTCATACCAAGATCAAGCATGCGTTTTCTTATTTTAATAAGCAAATTTCTAAAAATAGTGGAATCATTTTTATTGCCCTGATAGGTTTCATGAAAAATAGGTGTCAAATCTTTTCTGGATACAACCATCGCCAAGCCAACTTGTCGCAAATCTGTTCTTTTTTGCTTGTTCTTGCCACGTTGAGCAATAGTGCACCTGATGTTAGTGGTATTAATGAAGGTATAAAAATTTGTGGTATCATAAAATAGCGTGTCTGAATCCAACGTGTATTTATTTTTGATGTTTTTAAGCAGATTCAGTTCGATATCACCTATTTTTCCTTCAGGTAAAGAATCCATCATATCCCAGAAATGCTGACTGTCGAGTTTTGAAAAATCCATTCTGAGTAAATATGACAAGGATGTTTGTTTTGCCCAGGCATACCAGCCATCCTTACTGGTTGGTTTGCATACTCGGCCAATTGCGGCCAGAAGCAATGTCGCCCCAACTGTGAGATTATTACGAATTGGCCGGCCCGCAAAATACTTCCTTTGTGATTCAACATCATTATTAATCAATTCAACTATATTCAATTCCTCTGCTACTTTAAGCAAAACTGCAACCAATCCGTGAGAATAAGATTTAACTGTCAATGATTTACCTTTGCGATTTCTGAGTTTATCCAGCAATGAATCCGCCGTGCCAAGATGCTCAAGAACAATGGGCCTAGGTTTTCCATTCACTCTTTGAGACTGGACAATCTGCCAATACTTCCTGCCATTTACCATTTTAGGTTGGATTGATGCCATTTTTATCTCCAAAATTATTTATTAGTGTATACAAATTAATTAAATAATAAATTTATTATAGCATAACTATATTCATTGTCAAGCATTTATATATACATATTATTATTTTTTAAAGTATATTAATTAGTGTATACAATATTTGGCGCAAAAATAAATCCACAACTCTTTGCTAATAAAAGAATTGCGGATTATAAAAATCAGAATAATTATGATTTTAGAATAAACTCACGCTAGGTGCCGCCATG
>CAIZXK010000399.1 GCA_903936865.1 uncultured Bacteroidales bacterium
CTAATAACAAAATTTTTATAATAGAATTTTAATAATTTCTTTATAAAACATTTTAAACAAATAAAAATACATAGAAAAGCTATTAAATTCAAATAGGGAAACAGTTAAAAACCCTTAAACCAAATTAAAAATATTAATCAATAAGATATTCAATAGTCTCTTTTAAAGATGGATGCTTAAACACAAACCCTTCTGATAACAATTTTTCAGGCACAACTTTCTGACCTTCAGAAACAACAATTGAACCTTCGCCAAATAAAATCTTAAAGATGAATTGAGGTACCGTAAAAAAAGCAGGCTTCTTTAATTTCCCGGCAATTAATCTGGTTAATTCGATATTTGTTACTGGATTTGGAGAAGCCAGATTATAAATACCTGCTTCAGATTTATTTTCAATAACAAAAACTACAGCGTTTATCAAATCTTCAATATGTATCCATGAAAAAAACTGTTTTCCATTTCCTATTTTGCCTCCCAAACCCAACTTAAATGGAAATAACATCTTTGGAAAAGCACCATAATTCTTATCTAAAACAACTGATAATCTGAATATAATGGTTTTTGATTCCGATTTTAATGCCTCCTTTTCCCAATCCTTGCAAATATGAGCTAAAAAATTATCAGCAAAATAATTACTTTCTTCATCATGTTCGTGAAAGGAATCGTAAATACCAATGGCTGAGGTTGAAATAAATAATTCAGGTTTTCTTTCAAGTTTATTTATTGCATGTTGTAAATTACAAGTTGTCTGTATTCTACTATTGTACAATATTTCTTTATATTGCTTTGTCCATTTTTTTGCAATAGGAGCACCAGCAAGATTAATGATTACATTTGATTTATCTATTTTCTGAGCCAACCAATCTTCACCCAATTCCAAATCAACCCTATTCAATGGAATAACCTCCCATTTTAATAATTTAAATCTTTCAATTAATTTTTTTCCAATAAACCCGGAAGCACCTGTAATTGCTATTTTCATTTATTTTTGTTATTTTCAAGATGATTTACTTCTTCTTTTTGTTTTTTTGTCAAACTATCAAAAACCAGTTGATACGAATCATCTATCCAGCTTTTAATCAAGGAATCATTTATAGAACCATCAATTTCTACGGTATTCCATAACTTTTTATTCATGTGATAACCAGGTTTGACTGCTGGATATTTTTCGCGTAACTCTATTGCTTTTTCAGGATCACATTTAAGATTTACTGACAAGTTACCATCTAAGTTTGTTAAGGCAAACATTTTATGAATCTTAAAAACCAAAGTTACCTCATCAAAAGGAAAACATTCTATAGCTCCTTTTTTTGACAAACAATATTCACGTAATTCTTCAATATTCATTGTTTTTAATTAATTATATGAAACAAAAATCTGAAATAACTTAGCGGGACTTCAAATTTATTTATCCACAATCTTTACATCCAACGCATCCCGCAACCCATTACCAATAATCATAAATGCCAGCACAATAATCATAATTGCAATACCGGGCAATACTGCAAGGTAAGCAGCATCTAAAATTATATAAGCATAATTTTCCTTAATCATGCTTCCCCATGATGGCATTGGTGGTTGAACCCCAATTCCTAAAAAACTCAAACCAGCTTCCATCAATATTGCCGAAGCAAAATTAGCTGCAGATATTACAATTACAGCTCCCATTATATTGGGTAATATATGATTAAAAATAATTCTTCGGTTTGTAAATCCCATTGCTCTTCCTGCTTCAACAAATTCTTTTTCTCTGATACTAAGAATTTGACCTCTGACAACACGTGCTACTTCAACCCACATAGTTAATCCAACGGCAATAAAAACCTGCCAGAAACCCTTTCCAAGAGCAAAAGTTATAGCTATTACCAGTAACAAAGTTGGTATTGACCATACAACATTTATAAACCATACAATCAGATTATCAACCCAACCTCTGAAAAATCCTGCTAAAGCTCCCAATAAAATTCCTATAACCAAAGATATGAAAACAGAAATAAATCCAACGGATAAGCTTACTCTTGTGCCAATAATTAATTGACTTAGAATATCCCTTCCGAATTTATCGGATCCCAACAAAAATCTTTTAGTATAAAAAGATTTCTCCAGTATTTCTTTTTGTAATTCTGCAATAGAGTAGTTGTGAAAATTTGAGGCTATATCTTTAAATTTCAGATATCCAGCTTTTTTTTCAATTGAATAATCCAGATCAATAGGATACAAGACATCAGCAATATGTAATTTTTTAATCTCACCATCATTTGGAGTTGTTCCTGTATATACTTCTATTTCAACAAATTCATCTTTAAATTGATAACTGTAAACCGGTATGGATGTGTAAATACTTCTTTCCCCATAAAGCATTCTCTTTATGATGTTTGAATTTTCCTGAGGCTCATTTTTCCGTATTTGCAACATCTTAATCTTAAATCCAGGCTTTTTGGTAGAAAGTTCCAGATATTGTTCGTTTGAAAAGGGAGAACTGTCAGGTGTAATCAAATATCCCAGCATTGCCATTATAATAAATATACTTACGATAACAAGAGCCGATAACGATAACTTGTTTTTCAGAAATCGTTTCCACGCTATTTGCGAAAGAGAATCAGATGTAATATATTTTCTTTTGTGGAAATTCATTACGTATTTTTTAATTACGCTTTCAAAATTACTGAAATTTTCTGTAATAATAGTTGCAAAAAAACATGGACTTATCCATTATGTTTGAAAATAAAAAAAAGTCAATTATATAATTTGTTTCTGCATTTGTAATTATTTATCATGGCTTAAGTCCTATAGTTTGTGTGATAACTATCAATTTTTCGGGTGATAATCCCATTACTTTTGATAATTCGGTTATATCCACGTATCGTCGAGTAACTGTGTTAAAACCAGCAGAAGCACAATAGAGATAAATATTCTGAACTATGGCACCAGCATGAATTCCAGCATACAGTAACATATCCTCTTTCGATGCATTTTTCATTTTTGAAGTATCAGAAATTATAACAAGATTTAAAGCTGCATTTTCCACGAAATCCTGTTTTCCTGCATATTTCATAAAATTTCCTGATCTTATCAGTTCGAGTTTCTGATCTTTGGGATTGTATTTATAAATACCTGACCGAAGTATGGCATAAACTTCTGTATCCTGCCAATTCATTGCAGTAGGAGCTGTCCGTTTGCCTGATTCGGGTCTGTTGATCCCATTTGCTGCCCAAAGCAAATCTGATAATTCCTGCAAAGATAATTCTTTAGTTGAAAAACTTCGGTCACTCGAACGTTTATTAAATGTTTCCATTAAAGGTTTACCACCGGTTTTTGTCGCAACAGGCAATTGAATATCGTTACTTTCCTGAGCAAATAAATTTATTGACATCAAGA